>JAYTMM010000068.1:0-4170 GCA_043728555.1 Pseudobdellovibrionaceae bacterium | reverse complement strand
ACCGAGATAATTAATTTCATTTCTACATATGATTGTTTTTTAAAAACTCAGTAACATCAACATAATTAATTTCTTGGTAGGATATTGTCGTACCATCGCTGCCCACGAAGGGTGATTTAAAATGAAAAACATCTTCGCCGCTTGGGTCGAGCACTCGCGCCACTAACTCGGGCTCTGTTTCGGTTATTAAAATATTACCGTTTTGCAGAAGTTGAGCCCCTCCGCGTGACTTTGAAATTTTTTTTGATTTATACTGCCAAACTGACTGCATCGTGGCGATATCCATTATTTCTACGGAGGAGTAATCTTTTTCTGCATTATCTTTGGGGACACCCCACTCATTAGAATTGAAAAAAATCAAAAACTTTCCGCCTGGAATAATTTGCATTGTATGTAACGAACTGCGCCCGTACGCACCCATATCAAGCGACCAAAGAACCTGCTCCATTGATGCACTTAAGACGATCGCAAGCCTTGTTGGACCAAAAAGATAAACAAGGTAATTTCCACTTTTCCAAATATTAGATCCGGCGATTTCTTCTTTTTCAGAGATCTCCTGAATAGAATTTGCATGAGTAATCTCGCCATCATACATATCATCGCCCATTGGTTTTAGCCAATGGGTGTACCAAAAACATTTTGTATTGCACCATTGAGCACTCAAAAAGCGTGAAGGTAAAATATTCAAATTTTCAAATAAACTCCACTTTTTAATAATATGATTATTAAAATCACGCACAGTTATAAGGTCCGAACGAATATTTTTGTGATTCATTTTTTTCGATTCAGATGTAAATGTTATAAAATGTTTGCGGTCGTTGGATAGGACTAACTTATGAAGCGCAGGCGACGGGTCTGACCATTTTGTTTCACCATAAGCAGTGACATACCTTAATGCGGCGCGCTCATAGTTTGCAACAATAGTGTCTCCGCTTTTTAAATACAGACACATATTTCCCTGATTTGGCCGTACAACATTTAAATCTTCATCAACAAGTCCGCAGCCTATTTGATAAAGCATTTTTTTGTTTCTAGTGGAGTCTTTTGCTAAAAATAAATATACAGATCCAAATGCAAAAAGCAGTACAAATAAATAAATATAAGCTTTAAATTTTCCCGACATATTCTTTCAAAAAACCACAAAATTTTTGCTCGACCTTTTTTGCAGTTTCGGTCACTTCAGCATGAGTTAATTTATTTTCACTGATTCCTGCCGCTAAATTTGTGATGCAGCTGATGGCAGCTACGCGCAGACCCATGTGGTTGGCTGCGATGACTTCGGGGACGGTCGACATGCCGACGGCTTTGCCGCCCATGGATTTGAACATTTTGATTTCTGACGGAGTTTCATATGTTGGCCCCGTAACACCCACATAAATACCTTTGTGAAAAAAAGTTTTTTGCGCGCGAAATATTTTTTCAGCTGTTAAAATTAATTCAGGATCATACGCTTTTGTCATATCTGGAAAACGCGGCCCCAATTCTTTGATGTTTGGGCCCATTAATGGATTGGTGCCCATCATGTTAATGTGGTCTTCGATAATCATAAAATCACCGGCGTTCATGCCTTCGCCGTAGCCACCTGCAGAATTTGTAACAATCAAAATTTCGATTCCCAATGTGGCCATTGTTCGCGTCGGGTAGGCCACAACATCCATCGAATGACCTTCGTAGTAATGAAGTCGGCCTTGCAATACAACGATTGGAACATTGTCGACAGTACCTAAAATTAAATTTCCAGAATGGCCTTCAACCGTCGGCGGAATAAAATGTGGAATATTATGAAACGGAATTGTGGCTTCAACGTTCATATGTTGAACAAAGTGACCCAAGCCTGAGCCTAAAATAATTCCGATGCGTGGTTTTGTTTTTGAATTTAATTTAATAAATTCTGCGGTCTCTGTTAATTTTTGAATCGTCATAATTTTTTTCTCCGAAAAAGCACATTGGCCTATTCTAATATCTTTTTAATCAAAACGTGAGGCGCAGGTTTTTGCAAGCTGATTTCGTAACATGATTTTAATAGTTTTTCGGCCGCAGAAAATAATTCGGGTTCATCGCCGTGAATTGTAAAAATCTTTTCGCCGACCTTGATTGGATCGCCAATTTTTTTATGAAACTCGATACCCGATGTCGGATGAATTTTGTCTGTTGTGATTTGTCTGCCAGCGCGAATTAAAATTCCAGCTATGCCGATCTGTTCAACATTGAATGATTTGATAAATCCAGAATCTTTTGCTGCAATCACTGCGGATTGTTTTGATAAATTCAGATTATGAATGTCTCCGCCCTGCAATGCACACATTTCGTCAAAAATTTTCAACGCTCGGCCCGATACTAAACACTCTGTGGCCATATCGTAAGCCTCTGAAATTGTTTTTGTTTTTCCTGACAAATGAATCATTTGTGCTGAAAGCTGCAAAGACAATTCCCGAGTATCCGCGTATTGGTCATAACCATCAGCGCCCACAGAAGTTTTATTTTTCATGATCTCTAGGCATTCAAAAATTTCCCAAGCATTGCCTGAATATTGCCCCAAAGGTTGATCCATCGATGATAAAACTGATACGACTTTTTTACCGTAACCTTTGCCAATACTCATTAAATTTTTTGCAAGTTCTTCTGCGTTTTCAGCCGTTTTCATAAAAGCACCAGTCCCGAATTTGACATCTAAAACCAATCCATCAATGCCTTCGGCTAATTTTTTTGACATGATGCTGGCGCAAATCAACGGCAAACTTTCAACGGTTGCTGTGACATCGCGAAGTGCATATATTTTTTTATCGGCCGGACAAATTTCTGGAGTTTGCCCTATAAAACAAGTGCCTACTTTTTTTGTGATCTCGATAAATTTTTCTAAACTTTGCTGCGTATTAAATCCAGTGATCGATTCTAATTTATCAAGCGTTCCACCGGTGTGGCCTAAACCGCGACCCGAAATCATCGGCACGGCCAATCCGCAACCTGCAACGATGGGTCCCAGAATTAAACTGGTTTTATCACCAACGCCTCCGGTTGAATGTTTATCGACTTTAAATCCAGAAATTGAAGACGTATCGACGACAATCCCCGAATGCAGCATGGTTTTTGTCAGCGACAAAGTTTCCTCCGCCGTCATGCCTTTAAAAAATATCGCCATTAACAAGGCCGACATTTGATATTCAGGGATTTCATTTTTTGTATAACCGTTAATAAAAAACTGAATCTCTTCGTCAGTTAAATTGTGGCCATTTCTTTTTTTCTTAATAATTTCTGCAGCTAACATTTAATATCCACCTTTAATGGTTGCGCCTGTCACCAAAGCGACCCCTGAACTTGTTCCTAAACGATTTGCTCCTGCTAGAATTAATTTTTTTGCAGTTTCTAAATCACGAACACCGCCGCTAGCTTTTATTTTTACTGAATTACCAACAACAGATTTCATTAATTCAATATCAGCAACGCTGGCGCTGCCGCCGCCAAAGCCAGTACATGTTTTAACAAAGTGTGCGCCTGCTTTAACAGATAATTCACAAGCCTTCATTTTTTCGTCATCTGTAAGCATTGAAGTTTCTAAAATAACTTTAACCAATTTTCCTTCAGCGGCGCGAACGACATCAAAAATGTCTCGTTCAACAAAATTAAATTCACCAGCTTTGAGGGCTCCGATATTGATGACCATATCAATTTCAGCAGCGCCCAAGTTCACAGCTCGGTTTGTTTCGAAAGCCTTTGATGCTGAATCATTTACGCCCAATGGAAAACCCACAACACTTGCGATTTGTATTTTTGATGAACGCAAAACTTCGCGCGCTGTTGAAACTAATCCCGAATTTACGCAAACGGCATAAAAATGGTGTTCCAAAGCTTCTTCACAAAGTTTTCGGATTTGTAATTTTGTGGCATCTGGTTTTAACAGAGTATGATCGATGTATGATGCTAAATCTTTTGCGGATAAATTTTCTAAATTCATCCGCAGAGCTTAAGGTTTTAAAAAAAACTATTCAATAGTATGCAGCGTTAAGCCGCTTTTGATAGCTCATCTTTGCCTAAAAATATTCGGGCATCTTGGGCGCTAACTAATCCACGTTTTACAAGATCTTCAACATACTTTTCATACAGCACCATGCCTTGTGCCGCACCTGTTTGCATCATCGAAGGAATTTGATGATTTTTTCCTTCACGAATTAA
>JAYTMM010000067.1:0-3147 GCA_043728555.1 Pseudobdellovibrionaceae bacterium | reverse complement strand
GTTTACAATTTAGTGGCTCACGATCACTATGTTCGAATCCCAAATTACCGTGATCTGACTCCTGCGGACGAACAAAAATTATTAGAAAAACATTTAAATCGCGTCACCGATACGTGTATCCCCGAAGAAGAAGCGATTCGTCGTATTGAAAAAGCGATTTTAAAAGTTTGGAAAGAAGCCGAAGACAAAGGTGAAAGTTATTTCCCGCATGAATTCATGTACAAAATATTATTGTCTGGTGAATTAAAACAGTATTACCAAATCGATCCTAAAAATTCGTGGTTATTAGCCGCGGCTGAAAAAAATCTGCCGATGGTAGTCCCAGGTTGGGAAGATTCAACAACAGGCAATATTTTTACAGGTCATTTAATTAAGGGCGATCTTAAAAATCCGCACACAGTTAAATCTGGAATTCAGTACATGATGACATGGGCTGATTGGTACATGAAAACCGCAACAAAAAAGAAAGTCGGTTTTTTTCAAATTGGCGGCGGTATCGCCGGAGATTTTCCAATTTGTGTGGTGCCGATGTTGTCACAAGATTTAGGTCATGATGACGTTCCGTTATGGAGTTATTTTTGCCAAATTTCTGATTCAACAACATCATATGGTTCATATTCTGGTGCAGTTCCAAATGAGAAAATCACTTGGGGAAAACTTGCTATCGATACTCCAAAATATATTGTAGAATCAGATGCTTCGATTGTGGCTCCGTTGATGTTTTATTACGTCTTAGGAATGTAGGACTTTTCATAAATGAGTGAAATTCGCGTCACAGGATTAAATATTTTTCCGATTAAATCCTGCCGCGGAATTTCAATGCTTGAGATGCAAATTACAAATACCGGCCCCATGTATGATCGGGGCTGGATGATCGTAGATGACAATAATCAATTCATAACTTTGCGGACGCATTCGCAGTTGTCGCAAATTCACACGCAAATTTTAGAAAATAATTTGATCGTCAGCTTAAATCAAAAAAAAATTCAGATTGATTTAAATCAGCAACAGACAACGACCGACAAAGTTATTGTTCAAGACGTTACATTAAAAGCAGGAATCGAATCTGATGAAATCAATTCTGTATTTTCTGAATTTTTACAACAAAATGTAAAATTGGTGCGCTATCAAAAAGAAAGTTTTCGTGATCTTGAAGCTGCGCAAACAGAAGTTTCAAAAGAAACTATGTTCGTTGATAGCAGGCCCTTGCTGTTGACCAATGAAAACTCGTTGATAGCGCTGAATCAGCGGCTTGCAGAAAATAACTTGCCACCATCGCAAATGGATCGATTTCGTGCGAATATTATTATTTCGGGTTTGAATGCGTTCGCTGAAGAAAAAATACGATCGATTCAAATTGGTGGTGCTCAAATTACAAATTCAAAAATGTGTTCAAGATGCGTGATTGTAAATATGGATTATTCGACAGGGAAAATCATTTTAAAAGAAACTTTAAAATATTTACCGCTACATCAAACGGCCAAGGGACCTCGAATTACATTCGGGCAATATTTTACACCTGAAGTTTTGGGCGTCATTAAATTAAATGATATTTGTCAGATTGAATTTAATTAACTGAATATTTCTGGTTTAATATTTTAGTGTGAATTAAAATTCTAATTCGATATTAGCGCTATAGGCCAGTTTTTGTTTTTGTTCAGGCAAAAACTCAATAGTTCCATATTGAAAATCAATACGATTATCATTAAAGGCCAGCACTTTTTGAATCATTTGTATTTGTTGATTTTTAAAAACAACCAATACGATATTGTTATCAATCGATTTAGCCAGAGTAATCATAATTTCGCCATTTTGTGAAATTGAAGTCGATGAAATTTTTTCTGTGATTTGATGAATTTTTTTAAGCTCAGTTTCGATTTTTGATTCATCTAATTTTGCAAGCTTCTGAAATGACAACTGATAACTGATTTTAGAAAATTTCAATTGCGCATTGCCGACCATATTGATTGCGGCCGCTTTTTGAAAAGCATTTTCACGAGTCATCCCATAGAATCCGGCGGCAGTAACCAGTACTACGATTCCGATGATTTTGACTAAATTTTTCTTTAATCGTGCGTCCATGGTTTTTGATAATGTTCAATTTTGAGACCAATTTTTAAAGTGTCTTAAACTCGTACAATCATTACGGTTTATTTTTAGACCTCAAAAAGTGACTCTTTTTGTCGTGCTGTCGAAATTGTTTTCAAGCTTTGCTGCTGGCGACGAACTGATTTGAAGCTGTCTGGAATGGTCTGTGCTTTGTTTTATATTATAAATAAAACAGGAGTATCTATGACAAAAGCTATTTTTTTTAAAGCCGTTTTAACTTTGGGTATGGCAGCGACATTTTCATGTACCAAAAAAGATGTCATTCGTACGGCACAAAAACCAAAAAATACAGTTATTGAAAAACAGGCTTCGCCGATTGATGAAAAAAATGTAGTCACAAAGTCTGCCTCGGCAGACGATACGCTGGCGCAGCCAAATTCAGGTGATGGGTCCAAGGCCGCATCGGGTGATGGGACAGTCGTTATAAATTCAAGCAAACAATCAAATGACACCTCTGTAGCAAAGAAAACATCTGACGATTCTACACAAACTCAAAAAACATCCGATGATAATTCTAAAGCTATTTTATTGGTGGCTTCGTCCGATGCAACGGCCAAGGCTGTTGTGTCCGTACAAACTGCTTCGGATAAAAAATCTACAGCAGCGGAAGCCAATAAGCCTGCGCCGGTTATATCGTCTGAAAAGGCGAATCTGCGCTTTACAGAGATTAAGATTTTAGATGCGTCGTTGTTAAATTCAATCACATTGAAAGATTCACGCATTTTATTTGAGAACTATTTAACGTTGGACACTCGCGCTATGAAAATGATTTCAAAACGAAAGTATGGTATGGGTTGTAAGTTTGATATCAAAACAGCTTTAGAAAAAAATGATGTCTTAAAATTCACGGAACTAAAAACTAAAAAATCAACGGATGCGAAATTAAGTGATATGTTGGTAGCTCGATTTGAATCTGACAAGAAATCATTAAGCATTGCTTGTTTTTACGAAGGCGAAATTTCGCAAAAATACTTTGCAGAAAACTTTATTGATGTTGTTGATTTCAAAAACGACAAAGGTCAGTTCAGTACCGACATC
>JAYTMM010000066.1:0-1772 GCA_043728555.1 Pseudobdellovibrionaceae bacterium | reverse complement strand
TCACGAAATGCAACTTCAGCTTCAAGCCATTTTTCAGTTTTGTACAAAAGCCATGATTTCGTCCATGATAATTTATTAACATCTAAGCCAGAACCCACGGGAACACCCCATTTTTGAACGGCTTTTAATGACAAATCATAATTATGAATAGCATCTGGAATATTTTTTTCATCTTCGGCCAATTTTCCACTTAAAAAGTAGCTTTCGGCCAAATTTTCGTTTTTTAAATCAGAATTTATTTTTTTAATTAAGTCTTTGGCAGGTTTAATTTGATCAGCATTCCATAGCACACGGGCGTTTGATAACCCAGCATCCAGATACTGAGAAATTGCAATCGGATCTTTTTTTGCAGATTTCCAGTTTTTCAATGTCCAGTTATACAATTCCTTAGCGATGCGCTTTGAATCGTCACGTTTGCCTGCGTTTTTGTATTTTTGCCGCAAGGCTTTGTACAGCTTAAATTTTTCAAAATTATTTTTTTCGATTTTGATTTGTGTACGTAATTCGTCAATGCTTTTTTCAGATGTTGGTTTCGGGGCAGTGGGATCAATTTCTAAAAGCTCTTCTGAAAACAATCTTTTTTCAAAACCAGAAATACTGCGCCAGTCGTATTTAAAATTGGGACATTTTTTATGCGCACGTAAACCTGCAAGAGTTGATAATGCAAATTTTTTATCAGCAGATTTTTCAATCAACTGATCGCAAGTGAAATCTGTGAATTTTTCTGCGGCTTGAATTGTTCCTGATAAAAAAAACAACGAAATAAAAAAATAGTGCATTTAAGTCACCTTTGCTTTTGCTTTTACGGCCAACGGTTTTTGTTCAAACGTCAAAAATGTTTGATCGTCTTTGATATCCAAATGAACCAGTCCGCCAGTTTTCAGTTTTCCGAATAATAATTCATCGACCATTTTTGATTTCACATGCTCATCAATTTTCCGAGCGACGGGGCGGGCACCATAAATTGGATCATAACTGACCTTGGCTAAATATTTGACACTCAAATCTGTAAAACTGAATTGAATATTTTTTTGAATCAAACTCATTTTCAATTCATTTAAAAATTTCTCAACGACCAATTCAATCAAATCCATCGTTAACGAATTAAAATAAATAATATGATCCAAACGATTTAAAAATTCAGGAGTAAATGTTTTCTTAATGGCATCAGAACTTACGCTGCGGCGATCATTTTTATTTACCGGTGATAAACCAATAAATCCTTTTGCAAGGTCACTGGCTCCTGCGTTCGACGTCATCACAATCAAACAATTTTTAAAATCAACCGTGCGCCCATTGCCATCAGTCAGCCTGCCGCCGTCCATGACTTGTAATAAAATTTGATAAATATCTGAATGAGCTTTTTCGATTTCATCTAATAAAATTAATGAAAATGGATTTTTCGAAACAGCCTCGGTCAATTGACCACCTTGTTCAAACCCGACATATCCCGGGGGCGCTCCGACCAGCCTAGAGATCGCGTGCTTTTCCATATATTCGCTCATGTCAAAACGTTGAAATTGTATTCCTAAAATTCGTGCCAATTGTTTACAGACTTCGGTTTTTCCGACCCCAGTTGGCCCCGCAAATAAAAATGAGCCCCAAGGCTTTTCTTTATTTTCAAGACCTGAACGGACAAATTTGATCGAGCGTGACAGCATATCAATGGCTTCGTCTTGGCCGTACACAAGTGATTTTAATTTTAAATCCAGATCCTTTAAATTTTGTGAATCATCGGCCGACATCTGCGTCGTGGGCACGCCAGAAATTCG
>JAYTMM010000065.1:0-9489 GCA_043728555.1 Pseudobdellovibrionaceae bacterium | reverse complement strand
TGGATCACGGCCGAATAAAAAAATACGGACCCACGAAAGAAGTTCTTGAGGCTTTTAAAGGTTCAAGCTAGGCTCAGTCCAAATGACTGATGAAAACGAAAACAATCCAAATAAAAATGATAAGAATTCACAAATCTTAGATTCGTCAGAAATTAAATTTGATTTCGATTATATTCATGATCACTGGTCTCAGTTTTCATATTCACAACGACAGACTCATTTTTTCAATTTATCCAGAACCGAAGCCGAAGAACTTTTTTTAAATTTAACCGCGCCCGATCAGTATGAATTAATCAAAGAAGTTTCAACATTAGAAAAACGATCTTGGATTCGGCTATTGGCACCCGATGATGTGGCCGATTTAATTCAAGAAGCTGACGAAGATTCAAAATCAGAACACACGGACGAATTGTTATCGCTATTAGATCCGCAGACGAAACGTGAAGTCTCAGCACTTTTGGCTTATGCCGAAGACGCTGCCGGCGGTATCATGAGCTCCAGATTTTTACGTTTACGTCCACAAATGAACGTGGATGAAGCGATCAGTTACATTCGTATTCAAGCTAAAACTCAGGTCGAAACAATTTATTACGCCTACGTCTTGAGCCCTGAACAAAAAATTCTGGGTGTGGTTTCGTTTCGTGAATTATTTGCCTCAGCACCACAGAAAAAAATCGAAGATATCATGCACACCGACGTCACGTCCGTGCCTGACGATCTAGATCAAGAACAAATTGGTCAAATATTTTCAAAATTGGATTTCATGGCCATCCCCGTTGTTGATAAGGATCAAAAAATGGTCGGTATCGTCACCTTCGATGACGTGGCCCAAGTCGTTCAAGAAGAAGCCACCGAAGATATTCATAAAATTGGTGGTGTTGAAACATTAGATGCGCCGTATTTACAAATTTCATTCGGTGAAATGTTAAAAAAACGCGCTGGATGGTTGATGATTTTATTCGTTGGTGAAATGTTCACGGCGACAGCACTTGGATATTACCAACATCAGCTTGAACGTGCGATTGTGTTGTCTTTGTTTTTACCACTGATTATTAGCTCGGGCGGAAATTCCGGATCACAAGCTTCAACGTTAATGGTGCGTGCGATGGCCTTGGGTGAAGTAAAACTGAAAGACTGGTGGCGCGTTCTGGTTCGTGAATTGGCCGCAGGTTTTGCTTTGGGTGCAATTTTGGGTGTCATCGGACTGGCGCGTATTTATTTTTGGCCGTGGCGCGAAACCATGTACGGCGAACATTACGGACACATTGCGCTGGCCGTCGGATGTTCAGTTTTAGGCGTTGTTCTCTGGGGCAGTGTCGCAGGTTCGATGTTACCATTTTTACTTCGTCGTTTAAAATTAGATCCCGCGGCGGCCTCTGCGCCGGCAGTTGCAACGATTGTTGACGTGACCGGAGTCATTATTTATTTTACTGTGGCGAATTTATTTTTAAATGGAATTTTACTTTAATTTTTTAAACAATTTTATTAAGCCGGATTCATCCCGGCGGTCCAAAATTCCATTTGTGATTTCAAATTTTCAGTCAACGTTAAAAATTTAACTCCAAATGAATTTTTCTGACTGCACCAAACGATTTCGCCTTCGATGTCTTCAGCATGTCCTGCAATTTGCACTTTGATTTTTTGACCTTTTTCAAAATTGGCTACGTTTGCGAATGACAAGCCACCAACAGAAATCGATTCCGAAACGGATTGAACAACTTGATCGCCGACTTTGATAACGATGTCTTTGGCTAATTTAAATCGATCAAATTTTCTTTGATACGCAGGTGCAGCAGACTGAACTGAAACGGATTTTTTTCTTGATAAGGCAATCGCTGAAACAACAGGTAATAAAATCACCGAGAAAATTAAAATCAAATCACCCGATGATGGTCCACCGGAATCATTTGCTGCTGCAGCGGAAACCATTTTTACCATTCCACAACCGGATTTTGGTGTCGATGAATTTGAAGCCAATGAACTGCTATCTGTTGAATATGTCGCTACATAACTGGGTGACCAATTTGTAGTTGATACATTTGCGATGGCGCTTTGAATGGCTTTTAACACATTCACGCGCCCTGAAGTTTGTACGCGAGTTGCCAATCCAGATACAACATCGACTTGTGTTTTTATAATTCCTTTGACTTGGTACGCAGACAATTGCGGAGCCTCACGAATAACTAAAGCTGCTAATCCAGCAACGAATGGTGCTGCCATCGAAGTTCCAGACAGCATCTGATAACAACCTGGTGCCATGCACGAAAAACCCATCGCTGGTACTGTGCTGACAATGGCCACGCCCGGTGCTGCGACATGAACTAAACTGGTATTGTAATTTGAAAACGAGGCTTTTGTATCTGAATCTGATGTCGCAGCGACCACGATATTACTGGGAACATCCAACGCCGCGGGATACATCGGTGTCGAACCAATATCGACATTGCTGTTACCTGCTGCTGAAACTAAAACGACATTATGATTGTAGGCATTTGTATAAGCTTCGTGAAGTGCGCGCGAATAACTGCCGCCCCCCCAAGAATTATTGATGACTTTGGCACCCATCGAAATTGCATAATCAATCGCAGACACTGCATCCGCTGTTGAACCCGAACCATTACCATCTAAAAATTTCAGCGGCATAATTGTTATTCGTGATTCGCGAACTGGATATTCTAAAATATCTTGGCCAACACCTAAAATAATTCCTGACACGTGCGTACCGTGTTCGTTATCATCATATATCGAATTATTGCGTGAAACAAAATTCCAACCATGAATGTCATCGACGTAACCGTTATGATCATCATCCACACCCGGTAGACCATTTAATTCTGCCGTATTCGTCCAAATCGAATGCGAATCTGCGAAAACTCCATGAGTCATATCCAAACCCGTATCAACAACAGCAACAATCGTTTTTGCTGTTGCATTGTTATAAGGTTTTGCAATCGCCCATGCTTCGGTCGCTTGAACATTTGAATAAGATTGTGTGTATGTATCTGTTCCTGCCGGTGCCACACCCATTGGCGTCACATCAACGGGTCCCGTCGATAATAAATAATTTGGTTCAATAAATTCAACGTCAGGGTGATTTTTTAAAAAATCAACTTTGGCTTTTGAATTCGTTTTTAATTGCACCATACTGGAACTTGAAAATGATCTTTTGATTTCAACGTCTTTACCCAATGCGCTTAAAATACGAATAGCTTTGTCTGTGGTTGATTTTTGCTGTTGAAACGATTGTGCCCCAACACTGGCTGATTTCATTTTGATGATGTATTCGCCCGGAACGACTTTTGCGGATTCAGCAAAAACGTTAGAACTAAATAAAACTGAAAATAAAAAAACAAAGCACGTACTGTGTAATTGCATGTTTATTTATCGGACTTTGATCTTAAAACTTAAGATCTATTTTGAGAATTTAATGAAAATGCACTAATTCCATGAAGTCACATTCAAATAAAAAGAGCTGCCGAAGCAGCTCTTTTTAAATTACTTTAATTTGTCTCAATCCGAGACTAAATTAATAAATATCAGATAAAAAAATAATTATTTCTTTTTATCTGTTTCTACAGAAATGTCAGCCATAACACGACGGTTCGCCGCTTTGCCTGTTTTTGTTTTGTTATCAGCAACTGGCTGCGATGGTCCGTAACCTTTTGCAGATACACGATTTGCGTCTACGCCCGCTTTAACTAAAGCAGCTTTAACAGCGTCAGCACGTGCTTGTGATAAAGCTGTATTTTGCTTTGCAAGACCTACGTTATCAGTGTGACCAGCAATTTCAACTTTAGCCGTTGAAAACTTTTTCATGAATGATGCCAATTGATTAATTTCTGAATCAAATTTTGCATCAACAACTGATTTGCCAGAAGCAAATTCAACTTGTAATTTTACAGATGCTTTTTCTTTTTCAGAACAACCAATTGAATTCACAACAACGCCAGCTGGTGTATTCGGGCACTTATCGTCATCGTCTGCCACGCCATCGCTGTCAGCATCTTTTTTTGCTGCTGGGGCAACTGCTACTGCAGCTACTGGAGCAGAAGCTTTTTCTTCTTCAAGAGCATTATGTAAAGTTAAAGAGATCGCAGGAATTAAAGCTTGTGCGCTTTTAATTTTATCATCAGTTGTTAAAGTACCGATTGTTTTATCTGCGTACACCCAGTTAGCCATTGCAGCTAATGAAACATATTTAAAATCTGCTTCAACACCAGCTGCTAATTTAGCGCCTAAGCCTGAATTTTTATCGTCTGTTACGTTTTTAGAATTTGATGAACCCAAACCTAATTTTGCGATGGGGTGAACCCAGTTTTGAGGAACAAAACGATACGTTCCAGCTAAAGTGATCAATTGGTTTTTAACATTCGATTTATCAAAATCGAAATTATCCAAACCTAATTCGATACCCATGTTTTTATCGAAAGCATATCCCAACCAATATTGTTGAGCATCACCAGTTGTGTTGCCGTCTTTGAAATCATTACCTGAGAAAGGGTGTGTTGTTCCTGCGCCGATACCGAATTCGAAACGCTCTTGTGCAGATACAGAAACTGTACATGCGACGATCATTAACAAAGAAACTAGTTTAGTCATTTTGACTCCTTTTTGGTTATTTACTTTAAAAAAATTGAACACAAGAAGTAACTTTTTTTAAACTTCCTGACAAGTTTTAATCAAAAACTAAACAGACTTGACGTCTGTTTTGGCATTGTGAATCATAGTGTTGTATGAAAAAAATAAAAGTCATTTTCTTGAGTGGATTAGTCTCTTTTTTGCCTCTCGCACTGACAATTTATATTGTTTACGCCGGTATCAATATTGTTGAAAACATACTGGGGCAATTTCTACGTCGACTGCTTCCAGAAAATGCTTACTATCCTGGCTATGGGTTTTTCGCGACAATATTATTAATTTTTATTTTGGGTTTATTATTAAACAATCTTGTGACTGCTGCTTTGTTTCAACGCATCCAAGAAAAAATAACCGAAATTCCGTTTGTTAAAGTTGTCTATTCTCCGCTTCGCGATTTGATGAATTTATTTTCTAAAAACAGCAGTCAAAATTCATTAAAAAAAGTTGTGCTTGTCACAATCAGCCCGAATATTTCAGTGCTTGGTCTTGTGACGCGCGAAGATTTTTCTGATTTGAATTTAAATTTCAATATTGGTTCTGATAAAATGGCCGTTTATATTCCAATGAGCTACGGCCTTGGTGGCTACACACTTTTAATGGATAAAAATTTAGTTCAACCCGTCGACATTCCAGTTGAAAAAGCAATGAGCCTAGCACTGACTGGCTGGATTAAATCTGATCACCACACTGAAAATAAAATTGAACCTAAAAATTAATTACAAAAAACAGAGACAACAAAATGAAAAACCAACAGCGACAACAAACCACCACCGAAAAAGCCTTAGATATTAATTTAGATTCTTTATATTACGGATCATTCGCAGAAATTGGTGCCGGCCAAGAAGTCGCACGCCAATTTTTTCAAGCAGGCCGTGCTTCACAAACTGTGGCACTGACAATTTCAGCCTATGACATGACATTCAGTGATGTTATTTACGGTAAAGAAAAATCAGGCAGATATGTTTGCGATTCAAGACTTCGAAAAATGATGAATCATGAATTTTCAAAACTGACTGAACGCTTGGGCGATACGCGCGGGTCAAAAACTTGTTTTTTTTCTTTTGCCGATACGGTAGCAACATCATCCGAAAGCATGACAAAAAAAAATCAACTCAGCCGCAGTCATGGCTGGCTCGGCGTTCGATTTCAACACAAACCGAACAGTGAGCCTTCAGAGGTTTATTTGCACGTCAGACTTCTTGATCAGCAGCGCCTCCATCAGCAAGAAACTCTCAGTAAATTGGGCGTTAATTTAATTCACAGTTGTTTTTATAAAATAAAAAACACGACTGATTTTATGACCTCATTATTTGATCAAATTAAAATTGGGTCATTATCCATTGATGCAATTCATTTCAACGGCGAGGCCTTTAAAAATTATGACGAATGTCGCATGAATTTGTGGCTGATTGAAAATCGTTTCAGCGAAGCGATTTATTTTAATGCTGAAGGCGCAGTACAAAATCCAAGTGATGCACTTTGGGGAAAAAATATTTTTATTCAACGTGCGTTTTACAAACCTGTGACAAACACACATTTAGATATCGCTGCGCGTGGGTTGAAACATTTCATATCTGAATTTAATTTAAAACCCACAGAGACAACCAGTATTTTTGAATTTACATTAAACAACCGAATTAAAAACGAATCTGTGACGCTTGACGAAGCGGTTTTAAAAGTAAAAATGATCCAAGCCCTGAAAATTCCGGTTTTGGTCAGCCAATTTTCTTTGTTTTATGAATTGAAAGAATTCATTCGCTTATCAACAGACAAACCGATGGCGATTGTAATCGGTGCGACTCACTTGGATAAATTATTTGATGAAAAATTTTATTTCGATTTATCAGGCGGAATACTTGAAGGCATGGGAAAATTACTGGGTCGATTTTCACGACTATATATTTACCCGCACAAAACAAACGAGATTTGCTTATTAACAAAATCGTTTTTTCCACCGGCGGCGATCAAAAATATTTACAAACATTTTATTGACAACAAAATGATCCAAGACATCGCAGGCTGTGACGAGATCACCGAATTTGTTCATTCGAATGATATTTTAAAAATGATCAAAGCGAAAAATAACAACTGGAAAAAATTTGTTCCTGAAAAAATTCATGGGCTAGTTTCGAAAGAGCTTAAGGTTTAAAGCTCTTTCGAAAAAGATCTACTCAACCATCCCCAACCAAGAAATCAACGACTGCACAGGCTGCCCATTAGCAGCTCCGGCAGTCAATGCGCCAGTGTTTTTATCGGTCCAGCAATACACATCTAAGTGCGCCCATTTCACATCACCCACAAATTTTTCTAAAAATAAGGCAGCCGTGATGGCACCGCCGAAACCATCGGCTGAATTTCTGAAATCTGCGAAATTTGAATTCAGACTTTGTGCATATTTCTGAATCAACGGCATACGCCAGTGTGGCTCGGCTGCTGAATGGCCTGCTTTTAAAATTTGTTCAGATAATTTTTCATCATTTGAAAAAAGACCTGCAACGTCTGCACCCAGTGCGACCTTGATAGCTCCGGTTAATGTCGCCACATCAATTAAATATTCTGGTTTTTCTTTTTGCGTGATCGCAACGTCCATTACATCTGCCAACACCAATCGCCCCTCGGCATCGGTGTTATCAATTTCAACTAAATGCCCTGCACGCGATTTGTAAACATCACTGGGCCGCATTGAATCGGCATCGACCGAATTTTCTGCTAAGGCTAAGTAAAAATCACAAGGGCGTTTGTATTTTGCAGCATCAGCCCAAATCGCAAGGGCTAAAACAGATGCGCTTCCACCCATATCTTTTTTCATCAAGCGCATTCCGCTTGATGGTTTGATATCCAGACCGCCCGTATCAAAAGTGATTCCTTTGCCAACGAAGGCAATTGGTTTTTTATTTTTACTGCCTGCCGGGCGATATTTAATTCGGATCATTTTAGGTTTATCTTTGGAACCCTTACCCGTAGCCACTAAAAGATTCATATTTTCTTTTTTGCATTTTTCAAAATCCCAAACTTCGATCGTTGATGATTTTGAAAATGAAATTTCTTTTTGAATAATTGTTTGCATCGATGTTGGATTTAATTCATTCGGCGGCATATTCACTAGGTGTCTGGCCATATTAATCGATGCAGATATTTTTTGAGTCTGCAAAATAAAATCTGCAGTTAATTTTTGCGTCGATTTAAAGGTGATCTGGATATTTTTTTCGGATTTGTTTTGAATGATTTGCAAATAATTATATGAAGCCATTTCTGAGCCTACGATAAAACCCTTTGCTGCATCTGCGGGTAAAGCCCCCAGATCGACTGAAATATTTTCAACTTTTAGGGTCTTGAACTGTGACACCAGGCCACCAGAAATGTCCCGCATCCAACCGTACATATTTTCTGCGAAAAAACCACCCTGAGATTTTGAATTTTGGATTTCATTCGCAAATAAAATCCAGACCGGACCAAATATCCCCATAAAATGAACTGATTTTTTAGGATTCAATAAAATCGTATTCTTCTGACTTGAATGAGCATGTGATTCAACAATTGTTTCCACTGTTTGTTTAAATTTTTTGAATTTATCAGCAGTAAACACGTAAACAAAACTATCAAAACCCTTGGGTGTTGATTTAGGCTGCCCGAAACTAAATTTGATGAAAGGCGTTAAAACGTTTTTGATATTCATATTTTTCCTCGCAGTTCTTTTGCTTTCTATGGTCTAATAAAAGGCATAGGACATCAATGCCAAAATCAGCAAGTGCCACAAAATTAAATTTAACCATAGGTTTGCTCAATGCAGAAAATCTATTTTTGCTTTTTGACCAAGTTCTGCCAAAAAACTATTTAAAACTTGAAGAACCGCAATGGCAAAAATTATCCCAATCCGTTTTTGATAATAAACCCTTATTTAAAACAATTCATATCGCGCAAACCATTCAAAAAATGAACGTCGATATTTTACAACTGACCGAAGTCGGCGGCCTTGAATCTTTGAAAAATTTAAATACGTATTTTTTAAACGACGAATATTCGCCGATATTAATTGAAGGCAATTCTGATCGCACAATTGACGTTGGTTTTCTGATTCGCAAAAGCAGCACATTTTATTTTGATTTAATGACTCATAAAAATAGATCTATTGATTTTTTATACCCCCACGAACGACTTTCAAAAAAAACAAATTATCCTCCGACGCTAATCAGTCACAAAATGTCCCGTGACTGCGCCGAACTGCGTTTATTTAAAAAAGATGTCAACAAGCCTTTTTTAATTTTGCTGCTGACACATTTAAAATCTCCATTGGACCCTGAACGAATTGATCCCGCAGGTCGCGAGCGCCGAACGGCTGAACTAAAAACGTGCGTGAATATTTATAATGAATTAAAAACTGAATTTCCGAAATGTCCGATTTTATTATCCGGTGATTTCAACGGCAACGCATCGAAAACAAATACGGAATCTGAATTTACGGATATTTATTTAAAAACGGATCTAATCGACGTACTCGAAATTGCAAATTTTCCAATTGAACAACGATCGACATTCGTCCAAATTAAATCGGGCCAACGCACTGACAGCCGACAAATTGATTATTGTTTTGTTCCTGAAATTATTAAAAATAATTTACTTTTAACAAGCGCCAAAGTTTTTGAATACCAAGACGAATTTGGATCAAACTTAAAACGTCCCGAAACATTGGAACAAAAAATGGCTTTACCATCGGATCATTACCCGATTGTTTTTAGCCTTGAAAACGTATCTTTTTAATGAAAGACTGTAAACATGTCGCTTAAAAAAATCCAAACACAAAATATTTCAGTCAACGTTGTCACAGTGTTTGTCCCGTCAGAATCTGATGCC
>JAYTMM010000064.1:0-4771 GCA_043728555.1 Pseudobdellovibrionaceae bacterium | reverse complement strand
TCTTGGCCAGCAACTTGTAAAATTTTATCTTGAGTTTTTAAACCCGCTATTTCTGCCACAGATCCGGATTGAATTTCAGCGATACGCGCGGATCTGGTTTCTTCACCGCGAAATGCGACGATACCAAAAACTAAAACGGCAAAAAAGAAATTCATTAACGGGCCGGCTAAAACAATTGCAATTCTTTGCCAAACTGTTTTATGGGTGAATGAAACTTTTTTGTCTTCGTCGGTAAATTCTTGTGTTGATCCTTGTTCGCCAAACATTTTAACGTATCCACCCAGTGGAATTAACGACAAACAATATGTCGTATCGCCACGTTTGTGGCTTAATAATTTTTTACCAAATCCTAACGAAAACACCTCAACGCGCACTCCGCAAAATCTGGCGACTAAAAAATGTCCCAATTCATGGACGAAAACTAAAATTCCCAACAACACAACAAATGGAACAATGTTGTCAAAAGCCTGCGATAATATGTTTTGTATATTCATAGGTTACTATTCTATTGAAATAATAAATTTTTTCATCATTTAGCGCGTAAAATATTGAAAATCAGACTCGACGAAAGTCTGTGCCTTCTGAGTAGTGTATGAAAATTTACAAAGAAAAATAAGTCGACGCTATATAAAACAGTGGCGCTGCTAATAAAACTCCGTCAAGACGATCTAAAACTCCGCCGTGCCCTGGCATAATTGAACCTGAATCTTTGACTCCCGCATTTCGTTTAACCAAAGATTCAAAAAAATCACCGATTTGACCCAGAATTCCGCCCAACAAACCACAAACGACCAAAACCCAAATCGGCGTATTCGGAAGTAAAAATGAAAACCCCAGTGCAGTTGCTAATGAAAATAATAATCCACCCACGGCGCCCTGCATGCTTTTTTTAGGCGATAATAGCGGGGCAATTTTTGTTTTACCAAACGTTGCACCAAATAAATATGCACCACAATCACCAGCAAAAACGACAGCGAGTAAACAAAAAAACCATTCCATGCCACTATTGGTCTGTGTGATCCAAATCATCGTGGCCGGCAAATAACAACAATAAATTAATCCGGTCACACATTTTGTCACGAACATCAAGACTCGATCAATCGAACTAAATTTACGATGCAAAACAATTCCGTAGCAAACGGTTGTTAAGAACATCAGAACGACAATCAGTCCAGATAAAAATTTAAACAGCGGATTTGTCACAATTAAAAAAGAAATTAAGCTTAAAACAACAAAAAAAGTTTTTGAATATTTTGGGTAATCGTCAGAAAAAAACATACGTGCCATTTCAAAAGACCCGCGAAGCACCACAAAAATACCGATGACGTAAACACCGGTGGCTTGCCAAAAATAAATTGCACAAAATAAAATAATTAAAGCAACGGCTGCAGAAAAAAATCTAGAAGCTAAGTTCTGCATCAATTTTTCCGAATCTGCGGTTTCTTGAATAAAAATCTTTACAACAGTCATCAAAATCTTGGGTTGTAAAGTCAGGCCATAAAACCTTTGAAAAAACCAATTCGCTATAGGCTGCTTGCCACATTAAAAAATTAGATAATCGTGATTCACCGCTGGTGCGCAAAATCAAATCTGGATCTGGAATATCGCCAGTCATTAAATTTTTTTGAACCAGATCTTCGGTAATTTCATTTGCAGAAATTTTCCCGCTATTTACTAGGTCCGCAATTTTTTGAACCGCGTTCGTAATTTCTTGGCGCGAACCATAGCTGATCGCAAAACAAACTTGAAGGCCCGTGCACCGTGATGTTTTTTCAATTGAATTTTGCACTTGTTTTTGTACGCCGGCTGGTAAGCGATTCAGGTCACCAATAATTGTAAAACGAATATTTTTTTTGATTAAATTTGTCGTTTCTTTAATTAAATAACGTTCAAGCAGGCGCATTAAAAAACCGACTTCGTCTTGCGGACGCAGCCAGTTTTCAGTGCTGAATGCATACAATGTTAAATATTTAATTCCTAAATCGCTGGCATGAGTAATCATTTTTTTCGCAACACGCGCGCCTTTGATATGACCGAACGTACGGGGCTTGTTTTTAAGCTGAGCCCAGCGACCGTTGCCATCCATAATAATTGCTAAGTGTTGAAGCCGATTCGACATAATATTATTTTTATAATCAAATTGTTAAGATTGATTTTTCTTTTTCATCGGCGATTTGATCGATTTTTTTAATGCAATCGTCAGTTAATTTTTGAATATCGGCTTCGCCTTTTTTAGCTTCGTCTTCACTGACTAATTTGTCTTTCAGGGCTTTTTTGACTTCTTCGTTTCCGTCACGTCTTACTAAGCGAACTGCAACGCGAGCGTCTTCGGTGATTTTTTTAACTTGTTTGGCTAAATCTTTACGACGTTCTTCGGTTAAATCAGGAACTTTTAAACGAATTACTTTACCATCGTTGATCGGAGCCATGCCGATATCAGATTTTACAATCGACATTTCAATTTCTTTTAATATTGAATTTTCCCACGGAGCGATGAGGAATGTTTTTGCATCCGGTGTTGAAACTGAAGCGACCTGTGACAGCGGTGATAGCTGTCCGTAGTAATTGACACGAATATTATCCAGCATCGAAACTTGTGCTTTACCCGTACGTACTTTTTTAAGTTCTTCGGTAAGGCTGACAACAGCTTTTTCCATATTTGCTTTTGTTGTTGTTTTTGCTTGTTCAATCATAAAAGTTTCCTTTTGTTCTTTATATTTCTATTTATACTTTTTTTAATTTCTATTTTAAAAAATTAAAATTAGTGAACCAGTGTTCCGATTGCTTCTCCACAAATAGCTTTTAAAATATTTCCGGGTTTTGCAAGATCAAATGTCATAATTGGAAGCTTATTATCCATACACAGACTGATTGCTGTTGAATCCATGACTTGTAAGCCCTGCTTCAGAACATCGATATAACTGATTTTGTTGTATTTTTTTGCGTCAGCGTGTTTCGTTGGGTCTTTATCGTAAATACCGTCAACTTTAGTAGCTTTCATTAAAACTTCGGCGTTAATTTCCATCGCACGCAATGATGCGGCTGTGTCGGTTGTGAAAAATGGATTTCCTGTGCCGGCCGCAAAAATAACAATACGACCTTTTTCAAGATGTCTGATCGCTTTGCGCCGAATATAGGGTTCTGCAATTTCAGCCATTTCAATGGCTGATTGAACACGTGTCGGAACTTTGGCTTTTTCTAAAGCGTCTTGCAAAGCCAGAGCATTAATACACGTTGCAAGCATTCCCATGTAATCCGAGCTTGCACGATCCATACCTTGCGCAGAGGCCGCAACACCGCGAAAAATATTTCCGCCGCCAATCACAAGACCAATTTCAACACCGGTTTCATGGGCTACTTTTACGTCTTGTGCGATTTGATTTAAAACAGCCGTGTTAATTCCGCTGCCTTGAGTTCCCGCCAGAGCTTCGCCGCTGAGTTTTAAAAGAATTCTTTTATAGACGGATTTACTCATGGGTGCTCCTGTTTAAAAATTAATTTACAAACGCGACAATGAACTGCAATTAAAAAAAACACATAAAAAAAGAGAGCCTTTTTGAGGCCCTCTTTTCAGAGAAAATATATTTTAGTTCAACCCTTGAGTTTGGGCTGCAACTTCGGCTGCGAAATCGACAACTTTTTTCTCGATGCCCGCGCCTAATTCAAAACGTGTGAAACGTTTAATCGTTAAATCGCCGCCAGCTTTTTTAGAAACTTCAGCCATTAATGCAGTGATTGTTAAATCTGGATTCTTAACAAAGCTTTGATCCATTAAACAGTTTTCAGCCAAAAATTTTCTGATTTGACCTTCAACGATTTTATCGACCATCTCGGCTTTCTTACCAGATTCTAAATTCTTTAATTTTAAAATTTCTTTTTCTTTTGAAACAACAGTTGGATCCATATCAGCTTGTGATAAAGCCAAAGGATTTGTCGCTGCTATATGCATACAAACGTCAGCCGCAAAAGTTTTTGTTTCTGGTGAATTCGCCGCTGCAGAATTTGCCGCGCCAACTTCGATCATAACGCCGATTTTACCTTCACCATGAATGTATGTGTGAACAATGCCTTCGCCAGCAACAACATATTTTTCAGATCGACGAACAACAATATTTTCGCCCAAAGTTGCGATAGCTTCTTTTAAAGTATCGCTAATTTTTTTAGACGGATTCTTTACTGAATCTTGATCTAAAATTGGAGCTGTTGAATTTGAATTTAAAACTTGAGTCATGATGTCGTTCACGAAAGATTTAAAACCTTCGTTACGTGATACGAAATCAGTTTCAGAATTCACTTCAACAACAGCCGCAGTTTTGCCAGATGTGGCTGCGAATACTAAACCCTCAGCCGCAATACGATCAGATTTTTTAGCAGCAGCAGATAAGCCTTTAACTCGTAACCATTCAACAGCGGCCTCGAAATCGCCCTTGGCTTCTTCTAAAGCTTTTTTGCAATCCATCATACCAGCACTTGTTTTTTCGCGTAATTCTTTAACCATAGTCGCAGAAATAGACATGGGAGTTCTCCTTCGGATAATTTGTTAAGAAAAAAATTTATTAATTGAAATTAAATAAAACAATCAAAAAAAGAGCAGCAGAAATTATTCTGCTGTCTCTGTCGGTTTTGTTTCGTTTAATTCAGCTTCGATTTCAACTAAATCAGCAGTTCCAGCGGCAACAAGTTTTCTTGTTTTGTTAGCTTTAACAACTGTTGGACCAGCAGGTGCAGGTTTTTTAGTATCAGCAGCAGCTGTGCGCGCAGCAGGTCTATC
>JAYTMM010000063.1:0-2898 GCA_043728555.1 Pseudobdellovibrionaceae bacterium | reverse complement strand
CTGAAAATTTTAATTTGTCAGCCGGAGATTCTGCGGCGATCGAACAATCTCAAGATTTAAAATTTGAAGTTCAAAAAAACACTCGAGCGCTTGTTTTTGATTTAGGAAATTAATGTCTGAATTATTTTATAAAAATTTAAAAGCGTTTCATCAAATTTCGGATATGACAGACATCGATTTTTATTGTGCATTACCAGAAAATTGGTGCGTGATCGTCACAGACATTAAAGGATCAACAAAAGCGATCGATTCTGGGAATTACAAAGACGTCAATGTCGCTGGAGTAACAACAATTATTGCTACCGAAAATGCGTGCCGTGGTGTTGATATTCCTGCTATTTTTGGCGGTGACGGCGCAACGCTGTTCATTCCCGAGAGCTATAAAGTCAAAGTTGCAGAAGCTTTGTCATACAGTCGAAAAAAAGCCCGAGATGAATTTAATTTAGATTTGCGCATTGCGATCATTCCTATGCGCGAAATTTTAAAACAGAATAAAAATATTTTTCTAGCAAAAATGAAATTAGCGAACGAAACATACATGGCCACGGCTATTGGTGAAGGTTTAACGTTGGCCGAAAATTTGACAAAAATGTCTGACAAGTATTTAATCTCTGATTCGACTTTAGCGGTGGGCAGTCACGAGGGATTAGAATGTCGATGGAACCCGATTCAATCTCAAAGCGGAGAAATGTTGTCGCTACTAATTAAATCTCAACACGTTGAAGATAAAAATTTATTTAAAGAAATTATTTTAAAAATCCAATCCATTGTTCCAGAAATGCAACCCGTAAGACCCGACAAATTATCTTTAGCTTGGCCGCCCGTACATTTAATCAAAGAAATTAAGGCAAAGACATCTGGATTTTTTCAAAAAATATCATATTATTTAACATTATTAAAATTGTACGCGTTAACATTAATTGTACGCGGGCAAATTCAAAAACCAGATTCAATAGTTTCAAAATATTTGGATGAATTATCAAGCAACACGGATTACATCAAATTTGATGAAAGTTTAAAAATGGTCATCGATATTAGTTCAGATCAAAAAAATAAACTCATCATTTATCTTGAGCAGCTTGAGCAAAGCGGTCAGATTCTTTACGGAATTCATTCTTCAAAAGAGGCCTTGATGACTTGTTTTATGCGCTCAACAAAAAATCATATTCATTATATTGATGGCGGTAACGGTGGTTATGCGATGGCGTCTAAGGTTTTAAAAAGTAAACTCGCAGCAATAAAAAAATAGCTATTTCCATTCTAATTTTGTCAGTGGTTTCAAACCATGTTTTGATCTGGCGTCGTCACAACGGATCTCTTGGTAGCCAAATTCGTACGAAGCTTTAAAATTTCTGCAGGGGCTGGGGCGATTATTATAAATGGTACAGCCGACATTTTCTCCGACGCGCCCTGAAAGCGCCGCGCATTTTGGTTGATGTTTATGACTGGTACCTTTCATGCAACGTGTATTTAAATCAAGATCTTCGATAAATTTTTGCGGCACTGAATTTTCGATATAACTTTCCGCTTCGATCCAATAAAACGAAACACGAAAACTGGCACAGCAGGCACCGCATTTTTGACAGGGATGTAGACTTTTAATGTCACTCACTCTAACATTGGATCATGGATATTAAAAAAAATGAAATTGTTTTTCGTCAAGGCGAAAAAGCCGACACGGCTTATTTGATCGAGTCTGGACAAATTGAAATTTTTTACACCAACAAAAACCATATCGAAACATCACTTACAGTCTTGGGCCAAGGTGAATTGTTCGGCGAAATGGCGCTGATTGATTCAAATGTCAGATCAGCCTCTGCACGTGCGCTGGGTGATGTGTCTTTGCATGAAATTCAAAAAGAACAGTTGCTTGAAAAAATAAATGCATCGAATTCAGTTGTACAGCTCATTGTTAAAATTCTTATGGAACGAATCAGGCGTCTAAACCATTCTGGTGGCGGAGACGCTTATGCCCGTGCGCTACCAGTTGATAAAAACAACGATGCGCTCGAAAAAATAAAATATGAAAATGAAATTTTTGAAGCTTATAAAAATAAAGAATTTATTTTGTTTCACCAGCCTATCGTCGATTTGAAAACAAAAAAAATTATTGGCTCTGAAGCTTTGATCCGCTGGGAAAGCCCCAAGCAAGGTATGATCTCACCAGGAAAATTCATTGATATCATGGAAAATTCATCGATGATTATTCCTATCGGATACTGGATATTTGAACAGTGCTTTATAGATTCAAAAAAAATCCAAGAAAAAATAAAAACACCATTTTCAATCAGCATTAATGTTTCAGGGCGACAGTTTCAGCATCATGAATTTATTTCGACGATTAAAACTTTGATTGAAAAACATCAAATTAATCCTAACAATTTTAAAATTGAAATTATCGAACGTGTTATGATGGAAAGCGCAACATTAACAAATATTTTAAACCAATTGCGCGCAATTGGTTTTGAAATTTCACTGGATGATTTTGGCACTGGTTTTTCAAGTTTACAGTATTTGGCTGACATGCCGATTGATTATTTAAAAATCGACAGATCCTTTGTGATCAACTTATTTAAAGATAAAAAAACGTTGGCCGTTGTAAAATCAATTTTATATTTGGCCAAACAGTTAAATTTAAAGGTTATCACAGAAGGTCTTGAAACCGAAGCTGAAGTTAAACTAATGACAGACTTGGGTTCAGATTTCGGTCAGGGTTTTTTATTTTCAAAACCCGTTAAATTTGATGATTTTTTAAAATTACTGTAAATGATGTCATCGTCAATTAATCACAAATACACTTTTCACTATTCGCAACCCACAGACTATCATTTTTCACATGATTCAGTTTTTTTAGCACAATTCGTTTTTGATTGGTTGCAAAAAAATCCTAACCAAGAA
>JAYTMM010000062.1:0-3632 GCA_043728555.1 Pseudobdellovibrionaceae bacterium | reverse complement strand
CTATTTCCTGATACGACGTAATTAACGTCTGCAAATATAATTGGCAATAACCAATTAAGTGAAGTAGAAATAAATCACATTGCATCAACTAGGTCAACTGTTGATAAGTTGAACTCATATTGTTAAGCAGTTTATGTTCTCGGGGGGGCGTTAATGGAGTTAAATAGTTTATTTTGGAGCCAGATAAAATCCACAATAAAAAGCAAAAATGGTGCAAATAAGCTTCTTGAGAACTGGCTAGACCCCATAGAGCTCATAAAATCCGAAAAAACCGACGATTTTATCAAAATTACATTCGGTGTACCCAGTCAGTTCTTTTTCTTTTATGTAAACGAGCACTTAAAAGACAAAATCGCCAATGAGTTGGCCCAACAATCCGAAACGAGAATTGAAATCGATTTTGTCGTTACCGGAAAAACGGCGCACGACTACAATACCTCTCTTCAGGATGTTATGCAGAATACCGACCAGCTGTTTCATCAACCTGTTGTGGTTATTCACCCATTACCACCAAAACCTATCGAAAATATCAATGAAGATTTTACTTTTTCCACCTTCGTGGTAGGTAAAAATTCAGAATTTGCTCATGCGGCTACTTACAATGTGGCTAGCAACCCCGGCACAAATGACTATAATCCATTGTTGATCTATGGCCCTTCCGGAATGGGTAAAACCCATCTTTTGAATGCAGCTGCCAATCAAATTCGAAAAAATTTCCCGCAACTTAGAATTACATACATATCTGCAGAAAGATTTTTGAATGAGTGTGTCTCGGCCTTAAGGCGCCATGAAATGGACAAATTTAGACAAAAATACCGCGAAAATTCTGATGTTATTGTCGTTGATGACGTTCAATATATCGGCCGCGGAGAAGCGGTTCAGGAAGAATTCTTCCATATGATCAACTCTTTTATCGAAAAAAAGAAACAGGTCGTTTTGGCAAGTGACCGCATGCCAAAAGACATTCTTGGTCTGGAAGACCGCTCACGAACCCGACTTGAGCGGGGTTTAATTGCTGATATTACGATGCCTGATCTCGAAACACGCCTGGCAATTTTACGTTATAAATCAGAAAACTATAATGTCCGTCTTTCGGAAGACACCATTCAATACATTGCCAAAATATCGAAAAAATCAATTCGTGAACTTGAAGGAAACCTGAAAAAAATAAAAATGTTTTCTGAACTTCAGGGCCTCAGCATAAATCTTGAGCTTGCACGCAAGGTTCTTGCTCATCATGAAAATACCGTCACAATTAGCATTGAAGAAATACAGCGCATTGTTTCAGAATATTACAAAATCCGGGTAACCGATCTAAAATCCACGAGCCGCGCTAGGCCAATTGTGGTGCCTAGACAAATTGCAATGTACTTAATTAAAAGATTTTTAGACAAGTCGCTCGTTGAAATTGGAAAATCATTTGGGGGTAAAGATCACACAACTGTGATTAATTCTTTGGCCAAAGTAGAGATTCTACAGAACAAAGATCCTCAATTTAAGAATGATATCGATGAGTTAGTTAATCAAATCCACAATGTTACTGGCTTGTAATTGTTGATTGTTGAAAAACCTGTGGATATCTGGTGAATAAAAATGAGGATAAGGTTTTATGTTGGAAACCCTGCTGATTAAATCACTTTATCAGTTGAGATTTCCACAAAAAAAGGCTAATAATTTTAAATACTTAGTTTGAAAAATAGGTTTACCGACTCCCCTACTATTACTACTACTTATTTAATATATATTAATAGGAAATCAAGAACATGAAAATAGAGATACAAAAAAAAGATCTGCTTGGCTTATTAAGTCGAACTCAGAACATAGTTGAAAAGCGAAATACAATGCCCATTTTAATAAATGTTTTGCTTGATGCGCGGGAAAATCAATTAAAGGCTTATGCTACAGATTTAGAAGTTAGTCTTACTGACACAGCAGTTGCCCAGATTAAAGAGCCTGGCAAGGTTGCAGTGAGCGCCAAGAGCCTCTTTGAAATCACGAAGGAACTTCATGATGGTCCAATCCAATTAATTAAAAAAGATAATAATTGGCTAGAAATTAAACAGGGGAAATTTTTGTCTAAGATTATCGGTGTTGCTGCTGAAGAGTATCCCGTGTTTCCAACTTACAGTTCAGAAAATTTTTCTAAGATGAATGCAGCAGATCTGAAATTCATGATCGATAAGACGATCTATAGTGTTTCAAATGACGAAACCAGATATCACCTGAACGGTGTCTACTTCGAGAAAATTGAAAAAGACATGATAACGATGGTAGCAACCGATGGTCATCGCCTTAGTCTTATAAAACAAAAATTTAAAGATTTATCTCTTGCAGAAAAAGTCGGCGTTATAATTCCGAAAAAGGGTTTGTTCGAAATTAAAAAATTGATTGAATCAAACGTAGAAGAAATATTTATTGCGGTCGAAGGTTCACAATTTATCTTAAAATCCGGATCGTGCGTACTCATGATTCGCTTAATCGAAGGTAAATATCCCAATTATCACCAGTTTATTCCACAGAAATTTACTCACAATATCGTTGTTCCACGAGATGCAATTTTATCTTCGTTAAAACGGGTTTCATTGCTCGCAAATGCAAAATCTAAGGCGATAATGATGAGCTTCTCTGAAAATAAACTTGAAATTACCTCTAATAATCCCGAGCTTGGCGATGCTAAAGAAGAACTCGATATTTCTTACAAAGGACCCGACTTAAAAATCGGATTCAATGCCCGCTACATCGAAGATGTTCTAAAGAATATTGAACAGGATGAAGTAGAATTTGAACTGAATGATCAGCTGTCTCCTGGTGTACTAAAGGCACATAACAGGTCTGACTACATTAACGTCGTTATGCCAATGCGAATTTGAAAATAATGAATGGTCATCAAATCATTATCCGTTGTTAATTTTCGAAATTTTGAATCCGCAGAAATAAATTTTAATGAACGACTCAATATCGTAATCGGTGAAAACGGCCAGGGTAAGACCAACATTATTGAAGCTATATTCTTGTTGGCAGAACGCGAAAGTTTTAGATATTCAAAAAATGAAAATCTGATTCAACTGAGAAAAACCCAGGCTGCAATTCATAGCCGGATCTTAAATGGGAATCTTGACTATAAAGTTTCACTTAAAATATCAGCACATAAAAAAGATTTTCTTGTTAATGAAAAGTCGATGGCTGCAAATAGAATTCCAAAATTTTCGGTTGTCCTTTTTTCACCGGAAAGCCTGAGTATCATTAAAGAAAGCTCGGACGAACGCAGACAATTGGTTGATCAATTGATTGAGCAGGTTGTAGCAAATGGCGCCGAAATTATTTACGATTATAAAAAAGTACTTAAAACCAGAAATAAACTTTTAAAAGATATTGCTGAAGAAAAAATAAAATATCAGCTAGGGCTCGATACCTTGGAAAGTATTAATACTATTTTTCTGAAAAGGGCTGCTGAGGTGACCAGCTTACGAATCAATATTTTAAATGAACTTCAACCGGAAGTGGAAACGGCCTTAAATAAAATCAATACGACCGGCTCCGCAAAATTTGACTTTGATTATATTATTTCAGAAAAAAACCATAAGAATTCTGACCTAGAAACGATCATAGAAGCGCTGCGCAATAGAATGAAA
>JAYTMM010000061.1:0-3685 GCA_043728555.1 Pseudobdellovibrionaceae bacterium | reverse complement strand
GCCAGTGATTTGGTTTTCCAGAAAAGTGTTAAAACATCTTTTTGACTGGTTAATTGATCCAGTTCGGTCTGCATTTTTTTAAGTTCATAATCAGAACTGATTGAATTATACAGCGAACGTTCTTGTGATCCAAAAAAATTTGGAAACAGGGGCTGATCAATATTCACAGAAAAATAATTTTGATTTGTTTCTGTTCTGGCTGCGACTGACTGAATGGTTCCGTATTGATTGTCTAAATGCGTCAGTTCAAGACCCAAAGTTGTTCCCGATAAAAAGCGTTTTGATAAAAGCCAAGTGTATTTATTGGTATCGTTATTTTGTTGAAGCGTTGTCGATAAAGAATCGGTTTGATCATTTTGTTTTGATAAATCTAAGGTTGTTGTCAGGTTATATTTCAGATCGATTTGTTCAAATACAGATTGATTTAAGTTTAATAAATTTTCAATCTCTTTAGGTTTTGTGCTTTGAGTTTTGTAAATTTGAATGATATTTTTGTCATTCAAAATAATAGCCGAATGCGACACATCTGCGATTGTTAAAATTGCAAAGCAGATTAAAAAAACATAGAATTTTAAAATTGTTATCATATAGCCCTAGGAGCCTAAATGCGTCTGTCAGATGTTTCAATCAAAAATCCGGTTATGGCATGGATGATCATGCTATTTTTGATGGTCTTTGGTGCGATTTGTTTTTCAAAATTGGGAATCAGTCAGTTTCCGGATGTTGATTTTCCGACGGTGAATGTGTCTGTGACGTTGGCTGGCGCATCGCCAGAAATTATCGAAACCAATGTTGTTGAACCGTTAGAGGATATTTTAACGACCGTTGAAGGCTTGAAAAGCATGGACTCCACAAGCCGCAGTGGACGCGGCAATATCGGAATCGATTTTGATTTAGATCGAAATATTGATGCTGCACTTCAAGAAGTTCAAACGAAAGTGTCACAAGCGCAACGACGACTTCCGAAAGATATCGATCCACCTGTGATCAGTAAATCAAATCCAGATGATCAACCCATTTTATGGTTGGGTGTCACATCGAAGGCCGCATCAAATCCGAAGCTGACAGAGCTTGAGCAAAAAACAGCTCGCCGTGAATTGATGAAATATACGCAAGAATATTTAAAAGATCAAATGACGACAGTGTCTGGTGTGGGTGATGTGACATTAGGTGGGTTTTCTGATCCGGTGTTGCGAGTGCAAGTGCAGCCCACAAAATTAAAAAAGTATAATGTGACAATTTTAGATGTGATTGATGCGATCCGAACTGAACATTCTGAATTGCCCGGTGGCCAAGTTGATAATTCAAAATTAGTGTACAACGTTCGAGTCAAAGGCGAAGCCAGTACGTTATTAGATTTTCAAAAAATTATTATTTCAAAACGTGCGGGACAAACTGTTTCTGACCCCAGTCAGCGCGTGCGTTTAACAGACGTCGCCATTGTTGAATTGGATCTGGCTGACAGTAAACAAATTTCAAGATTTAACGGCGACATTGCGGTTGGCATGGGAATTAAAAAACAGCGTGGAACAAATGCGGTCGGCGTAGCTCGTGCAGTCAAAGCACGAATGGCAGAAATTCAAAAAAATCTGCCGCCGGGTTTTGAATTCAAAGTTAATTTTGACTCGACATTATTTATTGAAAGATCCATCGAAGAATTAAATAAACATTTGTTGCTGGCGGTTTTGTTAACGGCATTTGTCTGTTGGATTTTCTTGGGCAGTTTTTCTGCGACAATTAATGTTTTATTATCAATTCCGACTTCTATCTTGGGAACATTTATTGCGCTTTATTTTTTAGGATTTACTTTAAATACATTTACGCTTTTAGGTTTAACATTAGCCATTGGTATTATCGTTGATGATGCGATCATGGTCCTAGAAAATATTTTCAGATACAAAGAGAGTGGCAGAAATCAAATTGAATCAGCTATCATCGGAGCACGCGAAATTACTTTCGCAGCAATTGCTGCAACGGCTGCGGTCATTGCGATTTTCTTGCCGGTGATTTTCATGAAGGGCATCATTGGTAAATTCTTTTTACAATTTGGTATTACAATTTCATTTGCGGTATTTTTATCATTGATTGAATCTTTAACGATAACACCTATGCGATGTGCGAATTTTGTAGATCATGGTGAACGCACAACGAAATTAGGATTATGGTTTGATCGGACATTTTTGGCTTTTCAAAATTTTTATGTCAAAAAATTAAAATGGTGTTTAAATCATAAATTAATTACCATTGTTGGATCTGTTATTTTTATGTTGGCCAGTTTTTTTCTGGTTAAATTTATTCCCAAAGAATTTACTCCGGCGCAAGAATCAGGTTTATTGATGGCACGGATGCAAATGAAAACGGGGACTGCTTTTGCTGAAACAAATCAAAAAGCAGATCTTGTTGAAAAATGGCTGATGAAAAATTTAAATGTTTTACAAGTTTTCAGCAGCATCGGGGGCGGATTTGGCGGCGGTGCAGATTCAAATACGGCAATGATGTTTATTTCATTGAAACCTAAAAAAGAACGCCCCGATTCGCAAGAGGTTTTTTCGAAATCAGCGCGTGAAGAAATTAAAAAAATAATTGGCGGCGGTAAAATCAGTTTGCAAGATCCCACGGCGCGCAGTTTTGGTGGCGGCGGACGTGGATTCCCGATCGAATTTGCGCTTAACGGCCCTGATTGGACTGAATTAACTGACCAAACAGAGCAAATGATGGAGGCTATGAAAAATAGCGGCTTAATGACGGACGTGGATTCGAATATGTTATTAGGTTTGCCAGAAATTCAAATTGTACCTGATCGTGAAAAATCCGCGTCCAGTGGAATTTCAATCGCAACTGTAGCGCAAACAATTAATGCCATGATTTCAGGAGTCACAGCCGGTCAATATGCAGACGGCGGCAAACGCTATGACATTCGTGTCGATCTTGAAAAATCCGTTGATCAAACAAAATCTTTAGAAAACATAAATGTATCGAATGTAAAGGGTAATTTTTTACCACTGTCGGGGATTGTTCATTTTGAAAAGAAAAAAACATTACAACAAATTAACAGGTCAAACAGACAGCGTTCAATTTCTGTATATGCCAATCTTGAAAAAGGTATCAGTGCAGAAAAAGCACGTGCTTTTGTTGATGAAAAAAGAAAAGAAATTTTAAAACCAAAATATATTTTAGAAAACGCAGGAAGTTCGCAATCACAGTCAGAGGCCTTTTCGGGATTAATGATTGCATTGGCTTTGGGTCTGATCGTGGCCTATATGATTTTAGCTTCACAGTTTAATTCTTTTTTAGATCCAGTGACGATTTTGATGGCTTTGCCATACAGTATTTCAGGTGCGTTTATGGGCTTGTTATTGACGGGTCAGACTTTAAATATCTATTCGATGATTGGTGTTTTATTATTGATGGGTATCGTTAAAAAGAATTCAATTTTATTGGTTGAGTTTGCGAATCAGTCAGGAGACATGAAAAGCACATCGGCGTTTGAATCCATGATGTCGGCTGGTAAAACACGTTTGCGTCCGATTTTAATGACGTCATTTGCAACAATCGCCGGAGCCATTCCGTCGGCCTTAGCCAGAGGTGAAGGTTCTGAATTAACTCGGTCAATGGCGATCACATTAATTTCCGGAGTTTTTGTTTCAACATTTTTAACATTGTTTGTAATTCCTGCGATTTATGT
>JAYTMM010000060.1:0-7781 GCA_043728555.1 Pseudobdellovibrionaceae bacterium | reverse complement strand
CACTGGGGTCTTAAAAGAAAAAATCCTAATCCTTAGCGAATTGGTCTTGATAACTTTTTTTAAAATTTTTATTTTGGTCTTCTTTTTTTAGAAAATAATTTCCTATAACTAACACATCTAAATCTGTGCCCATAAAGCAGCGAAATGCATCCGTAGGACTGCAGACAACAGGCTCACCTCGGATATTAAAACTGGTATTTACAAGAACAGGCACACCAGTGATTTTCTTAAATTCGCAAATTAAAGAGTGAAACTTTATGTTTGTTTTTTTCGAGACTGTTTGCAATCTAGCAGATCCATCGACATGAGTCACCGCTGGCAAAATATTTTTTTTAACCTGCGCGACAAATAACATATACGGAGAATCTCCTTGGAAATCAAACCACTCAGCACAGTCTTCCTCTGTAACACTTGGTGCAAATGGCCTAAATGATTCTCGAAATTTAATTTTCAAATTTAAATTTTTTTGCATATCTGACAACAGTGGACTGGCCAGAATTGATCGATTTCCCAATGAGCGCGGACCAAATTCCATACGACCTTGAAACCAGCCAACAGCTTTGTTTTCTGACAGTTTTATTGCTGTTAATTGCAATATTTCTGCTTCAATTTTCTTTTCAAAATGTGCACCGCAAGCAATTAATTGTGTTTCAATTTCAAGATCAGAAAAAGAGTTTCCCAGGTAGGCTCCAGTCATTTGATCGTGTTGTATTTTTATTTTTTGTAAAGGCTCTGCTCGCAATGACTGCGCGACTAGTGCTGCGCCAAGTGCTCCGCCAGCATCACCTGCGGCGGGCTGAATCCAAATATTTTCGAATATTTTTTGTTTCAGTAGCGCGCTGTTAGCAACGCAATTTAGGGCGACTCCGCCGGCTAAGCATAGATTTTCAGTTTTATATTTTGCTTTCATGTCCAAAGCAATTTTTATAATTACTTCCTCTAAGACAGCTTGTACTGATGCCGCAATATCCATATGAACTTGACGCATCTCTTGATCTTCGCTGCGCAAATTAAAATCAAATAACCGATCAAATTTTTTATTCGTCATAGTCAAGCCAGTGCAGTAATTAAAATACGACATGTCTAAACGAAATGAGCCGTCCGTTTTAATATCAATTAAAAACTTTTTAATTTTATCAGCGAAAACTGGCTTGCCAAAAGGTGCCAGTCCCATCAGCTTGTATTCGCCAGAGTTCACTTTAAACCCGCAGTAATAAGTAAATGCAGAGTAAAGCAAACCAAGACTATGCGGAAATTGAATTTCTTTTTTAAGTACGAGGTTATTTTTATGACCCTGATAAATCGTCGTCGTCGCCCATTCTCCGACGCCGTCCATTGTTAATACCAACGCACTTTCAAACGGGCTGGGATAAAATGCGCTGGCTGCATGACTTAAATGATGATCCGAAAAAAGTATTTTGTTAGCTTCTGATTCTAAAAATCCAAGCTTAACGAGCTCTCGGGTAAGTATTTTTTTTTGAAAAAGTTTTTCTTTAACCCAAACTGGCATTGATCGGATAAATTGAAGATATCCCCAAGGAGAAAACGCAACACTTGTTTCAAGTATGCGCTCAAATTTAAGGAATGGTTTTTCAAAAAAAACGATTTCTGATATATCAGCTGCACAAATATTTAAAAAATCAAACGCACTCTTTATAGCCAACAAAGGAAATACAGAGTCATGTTTTATTCTGGTAAATCGTTCTTCTTGCGCAGCAAACACAACTTGTCCGTTGCGTAAAATCGCAATCGCACTGTCGTGGTAAAAAGCAGAAATACCCAGTATGTACATTTAAAACAAAGTGTATACGAATGGTGCCACAACTGTGCCACTTGAAAAGTAAATCAACCCCACAAGTAATAGCGTCACCAAAATGATTGGCAACAACCAATATTTTTTGCGGACAATAATGAACTGATAAAATTCTTTAAAGAAATCCATAGAAACCCTACCTAAAATTGATTTTTAATTGTATCTGTTGTTACTTTACTCACCGTATCTTGCCAGTAAGAATCTATATTTTTGTCAAATTTTATGTTTAACAAATTTCTCTTCAACAATCGCATAATTACAGAAATCGGAAAAACAAGAAAAAAATAAATCACTGTTAAAATGAGCGGCGACATTAATTTGTGTAAGGATTCTCCTATTAAAATCCAAAAATAATTAAATTTGCTAAAAACAATGGGCCTAACAAAAGCTAATATTAAGAAAAAAACAGATCCGAAATAAAATAAGCTGCTCAGCTTGAATCTGTAAACAGAAACCGTCAAAATCAATGCCAGCAATATTCCAAAATTTTTATTCGTGCTTTTCATCATAATATAGTGATGACATTGTATTCACGAATCCTATAAACTAGCAATGCCGCTATGAATTATGATAAATTAAAATCTTTTGAATATCCTATTTTATTTCCGCTGTTGTGCTCGTTTTTATTTTTTTACAAAATTGACATTCAGTCATTTCATTACGACGAGCTTCACACATATCTTATTATCAGCCAAAAGACATTCCAGCAATTCTGGCACGCATATGTACATGGCGAATTATCACCGCCATTATATTATTTATTTTTAAAAATATTCGATCCATTTGTTTTTTGGGACAAATTTACTTTACGTTTTTTTTCAGCAATTTTTACAACTGCTAATCTATTCTATTTCTATTTTTTCTTTAAAAAATACTACTCAGTATTTTTTGGAATTTTGCTGTGCCTTTTGTTATCGGCCAGCTATTCCATCAGAACCTTTGCACAAGAAGCTCGGTGCTATTCTTTATTTTTACTACTTTTTTCTATCTCACTTTGCCAGTTCTATATACTACTGAATCAAAAAGATAAAAATCGTGAATTTAAAAAATTATTGTTTTACCTATTTGCACTGTCTTGCACGCACTACATCGGCATTGCAGTAAGCATTACTCTCATTATACTTTGTCATATTGAATATCGCTCAAAATTTAAATTTATGATAAAGTTAAGCTCTGCTTATATTTTTTCTTTTGTTGCTATTATTACAGGCTTGGTACTCGTTTCAAAAAATATTTTTTATATAAATCCTATTGAATTCGATTCAAGTTTTAAAGAGATGGCGCACAATCTTTTTAACAAAGATGGGCTTGTCGAAATTTTTTTCTTATTAGCAACTTCCGTCATAGCTCAATCTTTATATCATCAAGAGGGTTTAGAAAAAGAAATCAAATTTTTGAAAAACCTCGTTTTTTTTGCAATCATATTCATATTTTCTGTATGGATCTGTTGGAATTTTATACCGCTAAAATTATCTTTAAAATATATATTGTTTCTAGAGATCTATTTTTATGTGGTGCTGATATTTATGCTTATTATTTTTTTCAAAATGACCAGATCATTTTTTCAAACACCTCTGCGAAAAAAGTTTTACCCTTATTTTCTATGTACTGCTCTTGTTTTATCATCATCGGCACATGCGCTCAGAAGTTTTTTGACTGACCAGACATACTATAATATTGATCGAAATCAACCTTACGAATCCCTTTTTCTATCAATTCAGAATGCTCAAAGAAATACTGAAGTTATTTTAGACTGCAATCGCGCGGATATATTTCAGTATTATATCGATAAATACTCTATTAATTTCCATACGTCTGTTTTATCATCCGATTCTGAAATATCAAAAATACAGAAAATTGAAAAATATGTAAAAAGTAAAAACTTAAATGAGTTCTATGTGGTTCATGTGAATCAGCTAGATGATCTCGAATTTAATACGACTTTAAAAATTGACGGCTATGTCGAATCTGAATTTTTCAAAAAAAATAAAGTTAAAGCCATTTTTTACAAGCAAATGTAAATTATTTTTTTTTACAAACAACAGTAAATCGTTTGTAAACATCACAATCCAATTCGTCAGAAAATTGAATTTCAAACGCGCTCAATGAAGCCAAAAATTGAGCCAGTGTTTGTTGAATATTAATATGTTCGCGATGAATAAAATTAGTCGTCTGCAAAATTAAAAGACAGCCCGAAGGCACATCCCTTAACCAACCATCCGTCATGTGTTCGCAACTTGTATTTACAATTAGGTCCGTATTCAAATCGTATTTATAATCTTCGACGGCCAAATTTTTACTTTTCCAATTCCAATCTCGGTTTAAGTAGTTACTAAAATCTGACCAAATTTTGTCTTTTTCAATGCCTACTGCACTTTGAATAAAATTTTCTCGATTCATCATAAACGGCAGTAAACCGTGCCAATGGCCAATAAATACTGCATTTTTGGATTTAATATCTAAGGCGCGACAAGTCTCGATTAATTTGTGCTTGGACATCGTTTGGCCAGTGCTTAGACTATCCCTAAGAGCAATAAACGCCAATTGGGAATCAATTTCGAATTGATAAAATTGATCAACAAAGTAAGAAAGTGAACTTAAAAAGTGATTCATATCTTGAGATTCATGTTAGGTCAGGTTTGAAATATGCGCAAATTATTTTTAAATGACTCTTTTAATAACTCGAAAATCGAAACCAAACTTTCAAAAGTTATTTGTCAAATCCCGTTTAACGAATTTCATATTTACCGCGACGGATATGTTTCTAATTGTTGCTTTAATTGGCTGCCGACCGAAGTCGGTAATATCCACCAGAACAGCCTTCTTGAAATTTTAAAATCCAAAATTCAAATTGAAATTCAAAATTCAGTTCAAAATGGAAAATATAATTTTTGTTCAAGCGATTACTGCCCTTTTTTGAACAATTATGCCAACACAAATTTTCATGAATGGCCCTTGGCTAGTCATGAAAAATTTAAAAAAATTCATTCAAATTATTTAATAAAAAATATAAAAATATATTTGAGCTTTGATTACAGTTGCAATCTATTTTGCGAAAGTTGTCGTAACGAAAAAATTTATTTTGATAAAACTACAGCGCCAGAGCTGTTGTTAAAAACATATGATCGCGTCAATGAACAAATTCAAGAACTGGTGCAAGCTGGTTACAATCTGGAAATTAATGTCACAGGTTCAGGTGATGCATTTGCTTCGCCTTTGTATTATGAATTTATGAAGAATTTACCTGAGACTGACCAGATCACACTACACTTATCGACAAACGGCTTGATGATGACCGAAAAAAAATTAGATGTCTCTTTCAAAAATAAAATAAAAAAGATTTTTATAAGTATTGATTCTTGTACCGACGAAATATATGCAAAGGTTCGGCGCGGTGGCCAATTTAAATATTTGGCAGCGAATCTTTTTGCGCTGGATAAAATGATCTCCGATGGGAAGCTTCCAAATTTAGATTGCGTGCAGTATAATTTCATCGTACAGACTGAAAATTACCAAGAAATGGGTGATTTTGTTGACTGGTGTTATCAATTTAAAAATTTTCAAAATATATTTTTCACTAAAATTTTAGATTGGCAGCATTTAACCAAAGAACAATTTTTTAAAAAAGAAATATGGAATTCGCAACATCCAGAGCATCAAAATTTTTTAAAAGTAATGAGGGATCATCGCTTGGAAAAAAATAAGGTCTCGCTTGGCAATTTGTCTGAATATAGGAACCGTTAATGCAAGAAAAAAAAGACTACACACTTGACCTAGTTAAACAGCGAAAAGAATCTATTGATCAGGTCAGTCCGACATTTTGCTTGGCGAAATGGCTTCAATCGACAGTGTTACTATATAATGGATTTACGCACTCGTGCCATCATCCTGATCGACACAAAATTGATAAAAATGATCTCGTCAATAACGCGCAAGGTATTCATAACACTCCTGTTAAAATGGCTGCGCGCAAAGATATGCTGAATGGCGTTCAAACCAAAGAGTGTTCTTATTGCTGGAATATTGAAAATTTAGATAAATCACATTTGTCTGACAGAATTTATAAATCAACTTATAGCTGGAGCTTCCCGCGCCTGAATGAAGTTTTAGAATCACAACAAGGCGCAATGATTACTCCCTCATATTTAGAAATCGCATTTGATTCAGCATGTAATTGTAAATGTCTGTACTGCAATCCCGAAAGCTCGAGCTCGTGGCAAAAGGAAATTCAAGAGTTCGGCCCCGTACCACAAGTCGGTAGTCCACTTTATGATCTTGGTTATATTAAAAAAATTGGTGCCCTACCAATTCCTCAAGGCGAACCCAATCCCTATGTTGACGCATTTTGGAAATGGTGGCCAGAAATTTATAAAAAATTAAAAGTTCTGCGAATCACTGGTGGCGAACCGCTTTTGTCGCCGAACACTTGGAAACTTTTTGATTTGATTCAGCAAGACCCGCGTTCTGATCTCAATTTTTCAATCAATTCAAATTTATGTTTACCGCGATTAACAATTGAAAAACTTGTACAGAAAATAAATCAAATGGAGCCACATCTTCAAAGTTTTGAGATTTACAGCAGTCTTGAATCCATCGGATCGCAAGCTGAATACGTACGCTTTGGAATGAAATTTGATGAATTTTTAGATAACTGTCGATATGTATTGGATCAGACATCAGTCAATGTTCGCCTTCATTTTATGACAACTATTAACGTACTTAGTGCTCCTCAGTTTTTGGATTTTTTAAAATTGATCGTGGAGCTTCGAAAAAAATATCGCATTACTTCACACAATTTCAGACTTAGAACTTTTTTTAATTATCTTCGATGGCCAAATTGTTTTTCTATTGCAATGCTGTCTGATGCTGACAAAGAAATTTATGGCGAACAATGGATTTCATTCGTAGAAAAACATCAAATTAAGCAAAATTTAACTGCCGATCAGTTTTTTTATGATGAAGAAGTCGAACAGATCAAACGCCTCGTCGACTATATGAAATCATTTCGTCCGCCACAAAAAGAGTATGAAAACTTTAGACTTTTTATCAAATCAACGGATCAAAGGCGAAAAACAAATTTTGGTGAAACATTCCCACAATTTGCACATTATCTTGAAAAAGACTACTATGGACTCTAGATGATTTATTCAGAATTAAAAAATAATTTACAAATTGCAGGATGTACTTTTCGTTGGAACTATTCTGTCGTTAAATTAAATCAATTAAAAATCAGAACTTGTTGTCAAGTTTCAACAAATGAATCTGCTGCCGCACAGGATGTCGAATCCGTCAAAGAAGATTTGTTTTTGAACTCAGACTACCTTGTTCAACGTAAACTTGAAATGCTCAAGGGAATCAAACACGAGGACTGCAAACCCTGCTGGAAACTTGAAGAGAATTCAATTCGTAGCATGAGATCGTCTGCAGAAAGTTTTGACAGCTATTTAAGCTTGGACAGTCTTGCTAGTTTTAAAAAAAATGAATTTAACGACGAAGATCTGATCGAGCTGGCCAGATTCAACAAAGTGAACATGCTTGAAATTCAACTCGATAATATTTGTGATTTAGCGTGTATGTATTGTAATTCAGAATACTCGACCACATGGGCTAAAAAATTAGGCCAAAAAATAACATCAATCGATTCTGACACGCGAGCCGATTTTAAGAATTTGTTCTGGCAATGGTATAAAAAAATTCATACGGATTTAAATGGCCTGTGTATCATTGGCGGAGAACCGCTTGCCAGTCCAAATTTTCCGGATGTTCTTGGACAACTTAAAAAAATTCATTCAGAAAACGCAGCAGAAATCACAAAACAACAGTTTTTAAGTATCACTTCAAACTTTAATGCGAATGAAATTATTTTCAACAAATTCTTATCTCAGTTGGATGAACTTAAACCCTATTTTAATTTAAGTATCAATGCCTCATGCGAATCAATTCAAACCAATGCCGAATTTATTCGTGA
>JAYTMM010000059.1:0-5739 GCA_043728555.1 Pseudobdellovibrionaceae bacterium | reverse complement strand
CGTATCATCTGTTCTAAAACTGATTTCAACTGCTGATTTTTTTTTAAATCCATCGCCCAACTATAAAGTTGAGTCAGCATAATTTTATCTTGTTGTTTTAAGATCGTATTGTGCAAAATCAAAGGGTCCGTTTCGATGTCTATACCAGTTAAAAATTTAAAATATCGCCTTGTCTGGCAAAGATAAAAATCATCTAATCCAGAAATTTTTTCACCAAGATCTTCTAAGTTAACATAAGGTTCATCCAATTCTGTTCCATTAAAATCACGCATTCGCAATCTTCCGGTTGGTTCGGCAAAAGCATACGAATAATCTTCTTTCTTCAATAATTTTGATTCATGTACAGACCTTAAAAAACTGAATCCTATCTTTCCATTTTTTTCCAATTCTTTTGTGCCCTTGTCATAATCAAGTCCTGCATAAGTATTTACTCCACCTTGAATATCGCGAATACCTCCAGAAAACTGGTCCGTCGTCGCATGGCACTGCACACAGGTCTCAGCTCTAGAGAAAGTATAATCCGCTTTAGGTGAAACATATTTTTTGGCATCACTCTCGCTGAGCACAGGCAAATTACGACATAAAATATCTTTAAATACAGCCTTCGTCCATCGCCTTGGTATTCTTACATTTCCATCTTGAATCATTCCAACTTTATCACCCAAATTCAAAAGCAAATACGTTGAATTACCCAACAGACCACCACCAAAATGGCGCTTTAAAGCTGTTGTCGTATTTTCACTAAACTTTTCATACTGAATAAAAAATTTTTTTAAATAAAATGGCGTTGTGTCTATACTTACACCCCTTAGCAAACCTCTTGGGGCTTGCGGTATTTGGCCCTGCATCGGCGAGTCATCATTATAATAGAGGCTGATATAATTCCAAGGTACAAAGTTTCCCAAGTGAGCATTCCGAGTCAGTAGGAACTCATTTTTATTAACTTTATCACGCACTGGTTGATAAAGCTCTGTACCTTTTAAAATCGATGTAACTTTTTTATTTCGAAATAAAATATTTGAAAATGCATATCCCATTTGTTCAAAGTCTGAGTACTCTCCAGTACCAAAATTTTCACCACTGAAGCTGAAACTGTAGGCCTCAAACCAACTTTGATGAAGCAAGTTAAATGTTGCCATCAATCTTTGATTTTCAAACGATGACAAGCTCGGATTTTTTAATTCTCCATCTTCATTCAACACTGATAAAGTAACCATTTGAACACAGGCATCTTCTGCGTCTATTGTGCCCGCTTCAATTTGTTTAATGACCTCGCTGTCAATAGCCAGAGGGTATCGTAGCAACAGTTGATAACATCGTCGGTACAGATTGGTCCCGCTTAAGTACTGATCCTTATCAACTACAATTTCTTTATTTTGATTTGCTGTAATTAGAAATTGAGTTGTCCACTTTTGTTCACTTATATCCGCTTCTTTTGAAAAACAAATGACTGAAATCATTAAAATAAATAAATTGTACATACAAATTTTCATAGTAATTGCCACAATGGAGATCTGCACATTGATAAAACAATCTGAACCCAATCGTTTTTATTTTTTGCTTTACTGATCCAATCCGAACTTGCTTTTTTAATTGGAAAAAAGACTGAATATGCTTTCATTAGATTTTCATCATTTAGATTTTTTATTTTATATCTATTCAAAAAAAAGTTCAAAGTTTCTTTGTTCTCGACCAACTCAACACAGGTTTTATCAAGCAAAGCCAATGCAAGAACATCGCCCTCAATATAAAATTCTAATTTAGCACTCGCTCCCTCATCTGGACATTCAGTTTCTTCAATTTCTATACTCGATTTGTTGTTTTTTAATTTATAGACTTGGGCATACGGATCACATGGCCCACCCCAGAGGTTTGCCCGTAATAATATATTTTTTTTAATAACTGGCTGACTTTGTGGCCCAAAAACATTTGTTAAAAAATAATACATAGCCTCTCGGTCCATCTTTGGTCTGCGTATTTTAACTGTTTCATCAGCGAATAAAATCGTGGCTGATATCAAAATGAAAAATGAAAAAATGAATTTTACCATATGTTAAATATTTTTTCCTTTTGAAATGGTCGGAACTAAATAACCATTTTTATATTTTAAAAGAGAGCTCTTATTTGGCGCTAAAGACGGCAGCCCTAAGCTAACTGCAACCGTTGAAGAAATATTTTCATACGTCAAAAAACCTTGATCAATTTCGGACATTGGTGCTCCGTGCCCCCATGTTGCAAAAGACTGTATATTGGAATCTGTTCCTATCGAATTTTTCAAAATATCACCTAAAACAAAAGGGCCCTTAATTCTACCGCTAAAAAAACTTGTCGTGTTGCCCTGAATTCCGTGATCAGAGCCATCGCTTAAGTTATTGGGTTCTCGGTCAAATTCTGAGGCCACGTGCAACAATGTTGAATTAAATAAATCATCTTCTTTTAAATGATCAATCAACTCGACAAGACATGCTGAAAAAACACGAAAAAATAAACTTGTATGAAGAAAGTTAGGCGCCGTTCCTATGGGATGAGCATCAAACCATCCGCTTCCATTAATTTGTCTGCTTATTAAAATATTTTCTGACGAAAAATTCTTACCTAAAATCAAACTTGCTTTGTCGACGGACTCGATAAGAACATCCTCGATCGATCCCATGCACATGACGAGTGATTGGCTGACTTTTTTCTTCAGCATAAATTCAATCAATGCAAACTGATAAGGTAAATCTTTAAAGGTTGATGATTCAACAGATTTTGCCAAGTCATTGTTTACTAAAACAACGTCTCCGACAAAACAATACGGAGCAATCATTTTATCAATCTGCTCTCGGTTTGGGCGCTGATTTAAATCATTCAGCTTACTCATATTAAATGCGGGCATTGAATATTGAGTAATCATCAGCTGCTTGTTTAACATAATTTGTCGCTCTATATCGCGGTACCGTTTATAAATTTTAAGAAAATCGTCCTCAGCCGAAGCCATTGAAAGCTCAAGCAATTTTTTGGCCTTTGCTCGCTTATCTTTATAATCTGGTATATGTTTTTGATCTTTTCTAATTTCATTTTCAACGGCATCAAGCAATTCATCACTTGAGCTACTAATTGGCCCACCCTCGGCTCCACTAAAAATAAATTTAAACGGATTGCCTATTCCTGCAGGGACAACCATATTTCCGATTCCCTTTTCAGACTTAAAAGCGAGCGGAGACATCGCATCACCGCCGCGCCTCTTCAGCCAACCTATTGAGGCCAGAGGCCTCTGACTTCTATCTGCAATCTGACCAGTAATACTTATTCCACCTGGCTGCGGAGCAACTAATCTTCTATTATTAAAACCGTGACCATCACGCAGCATCCTAACTCCGCGAATATTGCCCCAGTAAGGCAAAAGTTCTTCAGCAGTTCTTTGCCGACCCTTCGAATCCGTAAACGGAAGTCCCCAAATTAACGGAAGTCCGATTCCATGTTTAAAGTCGGGCTCATAAGAAAATTTTTTTCCGTTGTACCGATCAACTATATAAGGATGAGAAACAAAAGCTGACTTCTGTGTAGGTTGCAATATTAAGTCAAACAACCAGCGTGATGGCGCCTCAGCCAAACTGAATTGAACATAATTTTGCAAAACACGGCCGTTTTCAAAACTATTTATTGCAAGAGATTTTTTCCAAGCCTCAGCAGCCAATGCCAGCGCAGGAGTAAATCCAACGGACAAGCCTAAAAAATTTGAAATTGCACTTCTACGGTTCATCATCAATTTTTATTCGCAATATTTATAAAAAGTATTTGAGATCTCAGAAAAAACTTTTGCCTGATTTTCAACTTTTGAAATTCCATGCCCCTCATTATCGATAACTATATAATTTACTTTCAAATTTTGAGATTTAATATTTTCAACAAATTTATTAGTTTCATTTATTTCAACACGGCTATCCATTTTTCCTTGAACAACCACCAGTGGCGTTTTAATTTTTTTATAATTAAAAAATGGAGACACCTCTTTGAGTTTTTCTTTGTCCTTAACGGGGTCGCCGATTAATTCAAAAAGTGGTTTTTTCATATTTTCCGGGGCATTATTAATGTATGATAGTAAATTTAATGGCCCGTTAATATCGGCCGCAGCACAAAAATAATCTGGCTTCTGAATTAGAGCAGATAGTGCCGCGAAACCACCGAACATCGCGCCCACAATAGATATTTTTTTAGAACTTAAGCCCAAGTTAGTAATTAAGTAATTTCTTGCCGCCAGTAAATCTTTAACATGTCCACCGCCCCAATCCCCGTAAACTAACTTTTGAAATTTGGTACCATAACCCGTACTTCCTCTGAAGTTTGGAATAATAACAGTGTACCCTTGCAATACTAGAAATTGCTTATAGGCTGCGAAATTTGGTAAAATTTGCTCTTCGGGACCAACATGAACTAAAATCAAACCTATTTGATTTTTTATTTTAGCGTCAGGCTCAATCAGCCACGAGCTAAATTCAATGCCATCTTCAGATTTAATTTTAACCAACTTGGCATCTGGCAGATTTTGTTTTTCAATATCCAGTCGATTCAGATGCGTTATCTGAATCAAACGCTGAGTGGCTAATTCATAATTATATAACTCAGCTGGCTGATTCGATGTTTCTATCGAAATTAATATTTTTTTCGCTTTTTTATCAAGACTCAGAACCTTCGCAATTCCAGACGGCAAATTAATGTTTTCAATTTTATGAAAGCTCGAATCCGTCTTCTTTAATTTAAAATATCCATCTTCGTTTATTCCGAATATAATTATGTCATGATCTCGATTAAATATAAATTGATTAACGTTCCAGTTTTCGAATGTGTTTTGAACTTGATTTTTATCAATCGTTCCCAAAGAAATAATATTTTTAAATTCACTTTTTAAGTTGCTCATTGAAAATATTTTCTTATCTGACTTATCCAAGTATGTTCCAGAAAATGAACTTGCACTTGAATCAGAAATTAAAGCGAGGCTGTTTTTTTTGAAATCTTTTATCATCACCTCTTGATTTGCAAAAGAAACAGATCTTGTGAAAACATATTTTGAATTGTCGTTTGAAAATTCGCCACAATTATTGGTATAGTTATTCTGAACAATAGACTCTGGCTGTGATTTTATCTGCCCGTCGGTTGTCAGCTCGAGCTTGTAAATATCAAAAATTGTAGTGTCTCTAAAATTAGATATAAATGATGTCATTTTTCCATCCTTAGAAAAAGAACACAGCAGGTTTCTTGATTTTTTTCGATTTGATAAATTTGTGACTTTTTTATCAGACAATCTAAGACTAAAAATTTCTTCATTTTTATTATTATCCGAATCGACATGAAAAATAAAAAAAAGCCCGTTGGGTGAAACTTTAAAATTTGCAATAGGAGATCCATGATCATAAAACATATTTTCAGTAGCTGTCTTTATATCATAAACCCATATTTTCGAATACGAGCCTTTATTTGCTACATAATATATTTTTTTAGAATCCAAAGAATAGTCAGCATCTATGAGTTGATCGTACTTAAGTAAATCTTCATACGAATACTTTTTTATTGTATTCGTGTCAGCAGAAAATACAGAGCTTGCCAAAAAAGAAATAAACAAAAATAATAATTTCATAGAATCCCAACTATAAAAATGTTTTTTAAATAAAATTCCTTTTAAAAGACTGGCACTACCTGAACGAGTCGTCAAATTAATTGGAATATCGAATTTAAGCAGTGAGCTTCAAATTCATTTCA
>JAYTMM010000058.1:0-2166 GCA_043728555.1 Pseudobdellovibrionaceae bacterium | reverse complement strand
GGCTTGGTCTTCGGTTAATAATCCCAAACGGATTTGTTCGTTAATCAAAGAATGATCTTCGGTCATTTGCCAAACATAAGGCTTGCGGTACAAATACGCGCGACTGTCACCCACGTTCGCAAAAAATAATTTATCTTCACGAAAATACGCCATCACCATTGTCGTACCCATACCATTTAATCGAGGTTCTTGCGTAGCTCGATCGAATATTCTGTGACTGGCTTCGGTGTAGGCTTGTAGTAAAACTTCTTTGGGTGAAAATTGGTGCGCTTTCGGGTGGCCCGCGACTTCGCGAACAGTTTCGACAGCAATTGCAGAGGCAACTTCGCCGCCCATGTGGCCGCCAACGCCATCGGCAACAACAAATACGCCCAATTTTTCGTCCACTAAAAACGAATCTTGGTTGGATTGTCGTTTTAAACCTTTATCTGTTAAACACCAAACTTGAAATCTCATTAGTAAACATTGTCACAAGACGACAGTTTGAAGTCAAACCGGACCACACCCAGACTACCAACTAGACCATTGTCTAATTCTAAAAAATCTTTAATGTTCCACTGACCAAAGGCTCAATTTCAACTGTCTTACCTCCGATAGTCTAGATATCAGGAGCATCTATGAAACATAAAAAAAATCTGACTACACCAAAATCAAGACTGAAAAAATTTATTATCGGGTCGTTGTTAGTTCACGCCACGGTGGCCTTGACCATTGTCGTATTTCCGTATTTAAAACCTGAAAAAAAATCTGAAGTCGAAGTTGTTCTGATCGAACAACAACCGCAACCTCAACCTGAGGATTCAAAGCTGCAAAAAAAATTAGTCATCGAAACGAAACCTGAACAAATTGTTCAAACAGATGAAAATCAATCCAATAATCAATTGGATGAAAAAGCAAAATACCTAAGTGCGAAAAATAACACTGTTAAAAAAGAAACTGTCGCAAAAAATATTGGCCAATTTAAAAATTCAATTTCAAAACAAACTGCCGCGAAACAAGCAGCTGTCGCGGAAATTGACAAACAAATTGCAGAACATAAAAACGAAAAACCTTCGTCAAAATTATTTGATTCAGGCTTTGATGCTTACGCTTCATTAAATAAAAACGAAGTCGTGAAAAAAATGGCGCAGAAAGAACATTCTTTTCAAAATGGATCGGCGTTGCAACAGGCATCCAGTACGAATGATAATATTGAAAACACCGAACCCAGTTTAATGACTCAGTTAAACACGCGCGAATATAAATATTATGGGTATCACAAACGTATTCGCACACAATTAGACCAATGGTACGAAACAAAATTGCGTGATCAAATGAAAAAAATTATATCCCAAGGCCGTACTATTGCGACCGAAGAAAACAAAACAACGCAATTGTTAATTATTTTAAATGACAAAGGCAATCTGGTTAAAATTCAGGTTTTGGGTGCTTCTGGCGTCCGTGAACTTGATGACGCAGCCGTAGAAGCCTTCAGAAAAGCCGCACCATTTCCAAATCCGCCCAAGGGCATGATCGATAACGACGGAACGATTAAGGTCCGCTGGGATTTTGTGCTTTCTTAATCAAAACATTTGAACCAATTCTAAGTTGAAATTAGCTCCTATTTCAGTATAGAGTCTTTGTTCTAAATGACTCGAACCGCGGAGAAAAAAATGTCTTCAATCAAAGACCTTAAAAATCTGAACAAAACCACTTTGGATTCCATCGCACGTCGTGCGCACTATTTGGCGACGCAAATGATTTATCAAGCCAACAACAGACCTGATAAAGAAAAAGGCGATCCTAAAATCGGTGGGCATCAATCAGGTTCAGCATCGGCATTACATATCATGGGCGCTTTACATTTAATTGTAAAAACAGGTTTCGATCATATCGCGAATAAACCTCACGCCAGCCCGACCGATCATTCGTATAATTATTTATTAGATTTATTTTTAAATTCCGATTTTACAAAATTAACCGAAGACCAAAAAAATACGGCGATGATGAATCTTCGTAAATATTCGAAAAATGGCGAACATGTGTTTCAGTCTTATCATTCCGCCTACGATTCAGATCATCATAATTTTTTTCCGTCAGGCACGGTCGGTATTCCACCGGTTCAGGCCGGATATTTGGCGTTAGCATATCGTTTTGCAAAAGAACACAATTACGATGTGCCCGAAG
>JAYTMM010000057.1:0-1808 GCA_043728555.1 Pseudobdellovibrionaceae bacterium | reverse complement strand
GATAGCATCGGATATTTGCGAAGCTCGTTCAAATACATTGTCAGCGGGTCTTTGGATGTTGTAGCAACATCATTTGATTTTTTTGGTTGAATAATAGCAATGCTTGCATCGTCAGGATTTATGTCTTCAGATGAATCTGGTTCAAGCGGTGTTGGCTGTTCTATAATTTGATGATCGTCGTCAACAAGTTCCGCGACAACACTCTTTGCAATTTTTTTTTCTAATATTTTTTTTGGAATTACATTTTTTGTAGTTGTTTTTTTTGCCATATGAACATTACGTTAAAGCTTTTTTAAATGCTTTTTCGATTTCTTCTTTGATTTTGCCTTTGAATAAACTCAGTGCAAACGGCAGATCGACTTCGATGTGAACTTTGCTTTTGTCTGTCGAATCATTTTTGACTTTTAACTGTGCTTTGAATTGGCTGCCGTTCAATTGGCAACTTTTCTGGACCTCGTCAAAAGTACAGGCTATTTTTGGATCAAATTTTTTAAAGCTGTGTTCAGAATTTAAAAAAGTTTTGATTTTATCAAATGCATTTTGTGATTCAAGTGGTACGGGTATTTCGAAATCAAATTTTGGCATATAAGCAATATAACATAATTTTATTTGTCCTGTCAGTCCAATTATGCGAATCTATGACCTATGAAATTTGTAAAAGACTTAAAAAGAACGAATTATTGTGGCGAGTTATCTAGCAAAAACGCAGGTGAAAAAGTAGTTATCATGGGTTGGGTTGATTCTCGCCGTGATCACGGAAATTTAGTGTTCATCGATCTGCGCGACCGCGAAGGAATTATTCAAGTCGTGCTTGATCCGAATAAATCTGAAACATCATCGGCCAAAGATTTCCGCGGGGAATACGTCGTTGCGATCGAGGGCCTTGTGAAAGTCCGTCCCGATGGAATGAAAAATGCTAAAGTTAAAACCGGCGAAATCGAAATCGAAGCGGTTCGTTGTGAAATTCTAAATCAAGCAGCGACGTTGCCATTTCGAGTCGACGATGAAAACGTGAATGAAGTTTTACGTCTGAAATATCGTTATTTAGATTTACGATCCAACCGTTTGCAAAATCATATGATTATTCGCAGCCGTGTGGCGCAATTGGTTCGTCAGTTTTTAACTGAAAATCATTTTCTTGAAATTGAAACTCCAATTTTATTTAAATCAACGCCTGAAGGTGCTCGCGATTATTTAGTTCCATCACGAGTAAATCCTGGAAATTTCTATGCGCTACCACAGTCGCCGCAAATTTTAAAACAGTTATTAATGGTATCTGGTTATGATCGCTATTTTCAAATCGCCAGATGTTTTCGCGATGAAGATTTGCGCGCTGATCGTCAGCCTGAATTTTCACAAATCGATATGGAAATGTCGTTTGTCGATGTTGAAGATATTTTAGATATGAATGAAAAAATGCTAAGAATGATTTGGAAGCAAATCAAAGGCATTGATGTTCCTAAATTACAACGTATGACGTATTTCGAAGCGATGGATAAATACGGTAACGATAAACCAGACACTCGTTTTGGTTTAGAAATTCAAAATATCGCAATTACAGTTCAAAATTCTGGATTCAAAGTTTTTGATGATGTGATCGCGCGCGAAGGTGTTGTACGTGCATTATGTATTCCTGGCGGCGGAAATTTTTCACGCGGACAGTTTGATAAATTAACAGATCTGGCTAAGAAAAACGGAGCCAAGGGCCTTGTTTGGATGAAGCAAGAAACCAGCGGCGAAATCAATTCTCCGATTTCAAAATTTTTCACACCCGAGAAATTAAAAGAAATTTTCAAAGCCATCGGTTG
>JAYTMM010000056.1:0-2810 GCA_043728555.1 Pseudobdellovibrionaceae bacterium | reverse complement strand
CGCGTTCCAAACTCTTCAGCGCCAATTTTTCGAACAGAGACATTGCAGTCACAACGCAAAGACCCTTCTTCAAGGTTTCCGTCGCAGACATCCAGTGATTTAACAATATCACGAATTGTTTTTGCATATTCGGCGGCTTCTGCTGCCGATCGCAAATCAGGGCCTGAAACAATTTCTAATAGTGGAATTCCAGCGCGATTATAATTAATCAAAGTGTATTGACCGAAATGTGTGGATTTTCCGGCGTCTTCTTCAAGGTGCGCTCTGGTGATTGAGACTGTTTTTTTATAATCGTTCACATAAAAATAAAGTTCGCCGTGTTCGCACGTTGGCTGATCGTATTGTGAAATTTGATAACCTTTTGGCAGATCAGGATAAAAATAATTTTTTCTGGCGAACACAGATTTTTCACGAATTTTACAACCCAAAGCCAAACCCGTTTTAATTGCCATCAAAACAACTTCGCGATTTAAAACAGGAAGCGACCCCGGCATTCCGACACTGACGGGCGATGTATTTTCATTATCAGCAGCATCGAATGTTGTTGAATCCGAACAAAATATTTTCGATTTAGTTTTTAATTGAACATGAACTTCAATGCCGATGACCGCTTCGTAACCACGAACAAAATTATTTGGTATAGTTTGCGTGGTATTAATAGACACGGGGCACTTTTCCTTGAACTGAAGAAATTTTTTCTAAGGCATACGCAACATTTAATATTTTTTGCTCCGCGTACGGAGAACACGTTAATTGCACACCAATCGGCATATTTTGTGATGACATTCCAAACGGAACACTCATGCCACCAAGTCCTGCCAGATTTGTCGATGTTGTATAAATATCGTTTAAATACATTTTCAGAGGATCACTTGATTTCTCTCCGATTTTAAAAGCCGGAGTCGTTGTGACTGGGCTAAAAATCACATCACATTTTGTAAAGGCTTCGGTGTATTGATTTTTTAAAAGGCGTCTGACTTGGCACGCCTTTTTGTAATAGGCATCGAAATACCCCGACGATAAACAATAGGTTCCCAGCATAATCCGGCGTTTAACTTCCGCACCAAAACCCTCGCCGCGAGTTTCTGCATAGAAATCCTCAAGTTTAACCGAAGATAAATCTTTGAATTCAGATCTGAATCCGTATTTGACGCCATCGTAGCGTGCTAAATTTGACGATGCTTCACTGGCAGAAATTAAATAATACATGGGGACCGCAAATTCGATCAGTGGGATAGAAAGTTCAACGATTTCTGCGCCCATTTTTTTTAACTCATTCAATGCTGATGTAAAAACTTTTTCAACGTCAGGATCAGATTGGCCCATCATAAATTCTTTGATCAATCCAATTTTCAAACCTTTGATATTTGCATTTAAATTTTTTGAAAATTCTTCGACAGAGTTTTTGACCGTTGTTGAATCGTTTTCATCATAACCACAAATAATTTCCAAAGACTGCGCAGCATCTGTAACTGACGACACCATCGGACCCGCTTGATCCAGTGATGAGGCGTATGAAATAATTCCGTAACGACTAACGCGACCGTAAGTTGGTTTAATTCCAACGATGCCGCAAAAATTTGAAGGTTGCCGAATTGATCCGCCTGTGTCGGTTCCAATTGCTCCCATTGTTAATCTGGACGCTTGGGCAGCGGCCGATCCGCCGCTGGATCCACCCGGAACAAAATCTGTATTCCAAGGGTTTTTGCAATTTCCGTAAAACGAAGTTTCATTCGAAGAACCCATTGCAAACTCGTCTTGGTTTAATTTTCCGATGATAATTGCACCCGCCTTTTTTAATTGGGCAACAACAGTCGCATCGTACGGAGGAACAAATCCTTGTAAAATTTTTGATCCTGCTGTCGAGGGCATTCCTTTTGTGCACAGCATGTCTTTGATTCCGAAAACCACGCCTGACAATGGACCTGTGTTTTTCCCCGAAGCAATTTCTGAATCAACAAATTCTGCGTCCGTAATTGCATTTTTATTCACATGAGTAAAAGCATTTAATTGTGGATTCAATTTTTCGATACGATTTAAAAAAAATTGCGTTACTTCAACAGCAGAAATCTTTTTATTTTTAACGGCAAAGGAAACGTCTTGAAAAGAAGCGGTCAACAAATCCATAATTAACCCACGACCGGTGGAACTTTGAATAAATTTCCCATTTTGTCCGGCGCATTCTCAAGCATTTCTTCGGCTTTAAAGCTGCTAACCGCGATATCTTCACGCAAAGAATCGGGGCCGAAAAAATCTACTTCAAGTGGGCTAACCAAGGGCTCAATATTTGTTGTGTCAATTTTAGAAATTTGATCAAAGTGGCTTAAAACTTTAGCCAGTTGATCGCCGTAATGAGCCGCTTCGCTAGTGCTAATTTTAAGTCGGGCGAGCTTTGCGATGTGCATAATTTTTTTTTCATCAATCATAGGAAATTATTTTAACTTAAAATCCATTTTGTGCTACATTTTTCTGGAATGTCTATAAGCGAAAAACAGAAAGTTAAATCTGATCACGAAAGACTAAAGTCTGAGGTTAAAAAACATGACCTGCTTTACCATCAAAAAGACAAACCTGAAATTTCAGATTATGAATACGACAAACTTTTTCAAAAACTTTTAAAATACGAAGCTGATAATGACGATCTTGATGTATCGGATTCGCCTTCGCAGCGTGTTGGTGGTGATGCGATTTCACAATTCCAAAAAATTGCGCATCGAAAAGCCATGCTATCGCTATCAAACAGTTATGATGCGAACGATATTTTAGAATTTGATTTGCGTGTAAAAAAGTTTTTACGTTCAGAAAACACA
>JAYTMM010000055.1:0-4192 GCA_043728555.1 Pseudobdellovibrionaceae bacterium | reverse complement strand
CTTGAAAACTGATTTGACCTTAACTGGATTTGCGTTGGTGACATCATTGACAATGATCGATTTAGATTGATTTGATTCTGCCATCGTAACAGCGCAATTATTTTTTAGATAGTCGTTAACATCGTCTTCTAACCGCGAACCAAATTTGTTTTTTGTGTTGCCGCCACGTCGAAAAAAAAGTTCTGCAAAAACAATGACTGGGCCAAACACGGGAATCAACATCAACAGCAGTCTGTAACCTGATTTGTCTAGATCATGGTAACGTTTAACGCTGAGTGAACACAAAATCCATAAGAACGGCGGATAAAGTATCAAGGTGCTTGAACGACTGAATAAAAATTCAAAAATAAAATAAAAGTTAAAAAATGCAGTCGCTAAAAGCGCAATCGAATAAAAATAGGTCGATCGCATGATTCGGCCCATGAATGAAAAAAACAATGTATATTTTTGCATAAGAATAATTGTAGCTTTGTCGAAGTTGTCGAACAAATGGAATTGTTTTTCTTACAACAGTCAGGCTAAAATCTAGACTACCGCCGAAAATCAGAATTGGTACACTGGTTGAATTGAAAAAATTAGCGAAAGTCTTTTTAATTTCTCTGCTGGGTCTTTTTGTTATGGTTGTGATTGGCTGTGCTTTAGTTCAATTAACCGCCCATCTGAGACAAAATCAAAACGCAATTGCTGTGGCACCTAAAAGTGGTCGTTTTGTTAAATTCGGTACCGAGAACATTTTTATTCAAGAGACTGGCCCCGCCAATGGAGAGGCGGTATTTTTCATTCATGGCACTGGGTCGTGGAGCGAACTTTGGCGCCCGACAATGGATCAATTAGCTGTGAAAGGTTTTTATAGTGTTGCCATTGACTTACCGCCGTTTGGATTTTCGTTCAATGAAGTTGATGCTCCATTAAAATATGATCGGCAGTCACAAGCCAATCGAATCATAGCGGTTATTAAATCATTGAATATCAAAAAGGTGACCTTAGTTGGACATTCCTTTGGAGGACAGGCTACTTTAACAACGGCATTTCTAATTCCTGAAATGGTGAATCGGCTGATTTTGGTAAGCATTGCGTTGGGATTTGGCGACCAGACAGATCCATTCAATCCTGCACGGGCTGCCGGATGGGTGGATGCACTTTTGAATTTTGCATTTTTCCGAAACACTTTGTTAGGAATTGGAACGGCACCCAGCTTGACGAAAACATTTGTGGATAAGTTCGTTGCAAACCCGGCCACTGTAACTGAATCGGTAACGGACATTTACAAAAGGCCACTCGTTATAGACGGGAAGTCTGAACAAATAGGTGATTGGCTCAGGGATGCCGTTTTATCAAGTGATAAAGATTTGGTTAAAAAGATTGAGCCTTACCAAATGTTTACGGCACCAGTGAATTTAATTTGGGGTGACCTAGATAAAATTACACCTTTGTGGCAGGCTGAAAAATTAAGTACCATGTTCAAAGCGGTGAAAATGTTTTCGTTTCCGAACGTTGGCCATTTGCCGATGATCGAAGAGCCAAAGCAATTTCAAGACACGGTTCAATTCATTTTAACTCAGGACCAAAGCCCTTAGTAAAAAACGACCTGCACGATATAAGTATGACTTCGCGATTGATAGAATCTAAAATTTGCAGATGTCGATAAAACTTATATTTCAAGATAAAAAATTTGCTCCATTGTTTTGGACCCAATTTTTGGGTGCACTGAATGATAATTTTCTCAAAAATTCGTTGCTTGTGATGATTACCTTTAAGGGCGTTTCCATCGCCGGGCTACAATCCGACCAATTGGTTGCATTTGCTAGTGGGATTTTTATTCTGCCGTTTTTTTTATTTTCTCCGTTGGCGGGACAGTTTGCTGACAAATTTGAAAAATCTAAATTAGTTCGGCTAACAAAAATTTGGGAACTCGGCATCGTTATATTGGCCGCAGTTGGTTTTTATTTAGAAATTTATTGGCTGTTGCTTGCAGTGCTCTTTTTAATTGGTGTTCAATCCACATTTTTCGGACCGGTTAAATTTAGTATAATTCCGCAAATTGTAAAACCCGAAGAACTGGTTGAAAGTAATGCTTATGTTGAAATGGGGACTTTCTTGGCCATACTGGTCGGAACAATCGCCGGTGGAATGGCTGTAACAAGTCCGTATGTGGCCCATATTGTTTCGGCCGTGCTTGTTGTCGTGTCTGCGTTGGGGATTTGGACCAGTTATCAATTACCACCGGTGGCCATTGGCAACCCTGAATTAAAAATTAATTTAAATCCGATTCCATCGTTTCGCGAAATGTGGATTTTGTTACGTGAAAAGAAATCGATATTTAATTCTATTTTGGGCATTTCTTGGTTTTGGTTTTTTGGTGCGAGTGTATTGTCGGTGCTGCCGGTGTATTGTAAAAACTTTTTAGGCGTCAACGAGCAAGTGGTGACTGCATTTTTAGCTATGTTTACGATTGGCATTGGTGTCGGGTCGATGATCTGCGAAAAATTATCGTTTCGCCGGGTTGAAATTGGTTTAGTTCCCTTGGGATCGCTTGGAATGACGTTTTTCTTATTTGATTTGTTTGTTGTTCGACCCGATTGGATCGTAACGGCCGAATTAATGGGCTTACGTGAATTTTTAAGTGAACCGCAAGGACGCAGACTTTTAGTCGACTTCTTTTTTACTTCGGTATTTGGTGGATTTTTTATTATTCCATTGTACGCGCTTATTCAAGAGCGCAGTCATGCAGAAAGTCGTTCACGCGTGATTGCTGCGAATAATGTGATGAATGCACTGTTTATGGTTGTGGCCAGTGTCTTGACCATGATTTTTTATGCGCTCCATTTGTCGTTTCCAGAAATTTTTCTGGCTTTGTGCGTATTAAATGCCATGGTTGCGATTTACATTTATTTAATTGTTCCTGAATTCACACTACGATTTTTAAGCTGGGTGTTGGTGCATTTGTTTTACCGAATGAAAGTGCGGGGTTTAGAAAATATTCCTAAAGATGGTTCGGTCGTGCTAACGTGCAACCACGTCAGTTTTGTTGACTGGCTTATTGTAGCTGGCGCCATTCGCCAACCCGTGCGGTTTGTGATGCTGTATAAATTTATGGAATTACCGCTTCTGAGATACTTAGAGTTAGTTCGGAGTTAATATAGATTTTGACTCTGTGGTCATTGCAATAATTCTATAATTTGTGACTCTTTGAATGTGTTTTTAGAAATAAAAAATAATTTCATTCAAAGGAATCCGAATGACAAATCCAAAGCAAATGGGGTTTTTCGATCGTCTTCACCCGAAGACAGCAACAATTCACATCAAAGAAAACCACGAGTTATTGCGATTAGCAGAAGTGATTCCGTGGCCGGAACAAATCGAAATTGCGATGGACTGCAGAGCTGCAAAAGTAAAAGCCCTGGTCGGTCCAGAGCCTCATTACCGCGAATTACTGGGCGCCGTTGCGTTGATGTCAGTTCGAAGCATCACGTATCGCCAAGCAGAAGATCTTATCAAACACTATGGTCCAGCAAGGTATCTTTGCAATTTAATGGATTCCAGTTGGTCGCCGGACCACATTACAATATTCGAGTTCGTTCAGATGCTGGGTCCAGCGGGAATGGAGCAATTGAACAAGACATTTTTAAAAGAAGCGCAAAATCTTGGGATTTTAGATGCAACAGCATTGATGTCGGACACGACCGCGCAGGAAGCGATGATTCCGTATCCGAACGAAGTGGGTTTGATGAAAAGGTTTACAGACCTTGTTTCCAAATCAATTTCAAAAGTTCGCGGAGCAGCAGGATCCGTGAAAACCAAAGTGAAAGAGATTTCAAAAAAAGTAAAATCACTGGTCCGGGCATCACACTTGTTTGCAAAGACAAAGGAGCAGAAGCAGAAAGTTGGCAAGAAGCTGTATCATACGACAGTCGAACTTCACGATTTACTAAAAAACTGTTTAAGCCAATCAACCAACATCAAAAACAAATCCGTGAGCGAGCTGCAAAAGCTATCGGATTTAATGAAGGTCTTGTTTCCACAGATTTTACATTTTTTAAAGACCGGTTTTGTGGCGCCGAAAAAGATTATTCATTTACAAATGTCAGAGCTGTACTCAATCGTTCGAGGCAAGGCTGGAAAGTCCGTCGAATTTGGGATCAAGTGGGGGATCAGTCGAATCGATGGATTTGCACTGGGCTTTGTGATGCAA
>JAYTMM010000054.1:0-10020 GCA_043728555.1 Pseudobdellovibrionaceae bacterium | reverse complement strand
CATTGGGTGTCATCCAATATCAACATAAAACGTATCCAGCACTTGCAGTAGGTGTTGGCGAACGTTTTTATTTTGGCAAAAGTTTTTCTTTGAAAACAGATTTAAGACTGTTTGTGCATCAAGCGCCGATTCCGTTTAAATCGGATGTTTTATGTGATGGTTCAAAAGTATCTTGCGGATCGAATGGCGCAGCAGGGGATCCGATACCGACATATGATTCATTTTCCGAGCGAATTACATATACGACGAATCTTGAAATTGGCGTTAATTATTTATTTTAAAGGAATTAATTAAAATGAAAAAAAATATTTTATTGATTTCAATATTAGTCAGCGGTTTTATAGTTTTGCCATTTATGGCACAAGCTCAGCAAGCTGACGATCTTGAAGTTGTGAATCTTGAAGGCATGTATCAAAATTCGAATGTGACAAAACCTGTCCCTGTTCAAAGCGAAGCTGTGACTCAAAAAGCAGTGGAACAAGTTGAGCCTACGGACGATGTTGTTCCACCTGTTAAAAAAGAAGACGTCAGTGTGAACGAATTAAAAGATTTAAGTCGTTTATCGCCATTTCGTGAAGTCTCTGTGATTCAGAAAAAATATTTGCCAAAAACAGAACGCTTTCAATTTTTTGGCGCAATTGCAACAACGACGAATACGCCTTGGTTTTTAAATTACGGTGCAAAACTGGGTTTGGCGTATCATTTCACGGAATCATTTGGCTTGGAATTATCGGGCTTGTTTTTATCCAGTTCAGAACGTGAAGTTGCCAAAGAAATACGTGATAATAACGGTCTGCGACCAGAACAATTTATTTATACGAAAGGCTATTACGGTCTGGATTTAATGTGGGCTCCAATTTACGGAAAATTATCAAACATGGATGGTGGAATTATTCCGTTTGACATGTATTTTTCAATCGGCGGCGGCAGTTCAAATACAAATTCTGCAGAGGGTAATGTGCCGACAGTTCATGTTGGAACAGGGCAAATTTTTGCAATCACAAAATCAATCGCTTTTCGTTGGGACTACAGTTTAAATATTTTTCAAGCGACTCCGGTTTCTGTTGGCGGCACAGGGGTGCCGGCAAAGGGCAGCTATAATGATTTGATTTTAACAGCGGGTGTGAGTTTCTTTTTTCCGGAGGCAAGTCTGCGATGAAAAAAAATATGCTAAAAATAAGTTTAATATTAATGTCATTAAGTTCAGTCGGTTTTGCAAAGGCCACGAAACCTGTCGCAAAGAAAACGGCACCTGTGATTGTGCAAAAAGTTGCAAATCCGAATGCTGGTTTAAAAGTTTATACAAAATCGGCAAATTCTAATGTCAGAAACCAAATTGCAAATGCTTTGACGCAAATGAAAAGTGGTCAATATGTTCAAGCTGCAAATAATTTGTTAGCGTTAAGTCGTAGACCCGAATTATCAGCGGAGCGTACGCAGCTTAAATATTTATTAGGTGTTGCAATGATGGAACTGAACATGAATCAAGTTGCATCATTTCAGTTTGTTGATGTGATCAAATCAGCCGATGCCAAATACACACGTCAGGCGATTGAAAAACTATTGATTGTGACTGATAAATTAGGTGACGAGACATTGCTAAATTATGCAATCCAGCGAATTGATGTGGGCAGTGTTCCTACGCAACATCGTGATATGTTGTTTTACCGTATGGGTGAAATTAAACAAAAAGCAGGACTGTATTCAGAAGCTGTTCAGTTATATTCAAAAGTCGGCGAAAAAAGCCGTTATCATTTAAATGCATTATATAATATGGGTTTATCGCAAGCTGAAGCAAACCAAACGGATTTAGCGCTGGGCACATTTCAAAAATTATTAAATTCAAGAGCAGCAGCTAATGTGACAGACACAAACAAAGTCGCAGCGCAAATGGCCATCGCCAGAACTCTGTATCAGAAAAAAGATTGGGAAGCCTCTGCCGATGCGTATTCGAAAATTCCGCGGGATCACATGCTTTGGCATGATTCAATCTTTGAACGCAGTTGGGCGATGCTACGCGCCGCACGTTTTCGTTCAGCATTAAGCAATTTTCAATCTTTGCATTCCAGTTATTATGATAATTTTTATATTCCAGAGACGTTGTTACTGCGTTCAATTGTGTATTTGTACATTTGTAAATACGATGAAATGGATAAAGTTTTAACTTTATTCGACAAACAATATGGTCCGGTTGAGAAAAGCATTTCAAACTTTTTAAATACAAAATCATCTGCAGAATCATATTTTCAAGAATTAAATAAAACATTTCAAATCAAAAGCAACGAAGATGCTGAATTGAAAACACAGATTTCATATCGTGCATTACGACACGTTGCCGATGAAGGCGATGTGCGCAGGTCGTTTTCCTACATTCGTAAACTTTTGGAAGAACGTCGTATGATTGATGCAAATCCGCAGATCAAATCATCAAGTATCGGTGCGTATTCGTTAAAATTATTAGTGAACCGGACGAAGAGTGCAAAATCGAGCACGGGCGATATGGTCAAAGCCCATTTGCAAAACATGCTGGTTGAATTGAAAGATCTGAAAGAGCAATCAAGTTTAATCAGATACGAAATGATTAACGGTAAAAAAGAAAGTCTGAAAAAACGTTTGGCAGGCAAAGATTTAGGCGAAGTCCAAGTTGACGATAAAAAAGATCGTTCGTTTTATGTTGAAAATGGATTCGAATATTATCCCTTCCAAGGCGAATATTGGTTAGACGAAGTTGGAAATTATCATTACTTAGGAAAACAGAATTGCGAGTAAAGCACCATGAATAAATTCATCAAAAAATTTATAAAAGTTACGACATCAATTTTAGTTATCACTTCCAGTTTGACTGTTTTTGCACAAAAAAAACAAACTGTCGGCGAGCTATTAAAAAAAGCTAAAGAAGACAGCCGCGGTGGTAAAATTCAACAAATGCAAAAAGGTGATACGTCGTTACCTGAAACGCAGTTTAATTTTCAACAGCGCGAAGCGGTCAATTTAGGATCGGTAAAGCCACCTAAATCGACTGAAATTTTAAAATATGAATCTGGAAATGATCAGTCCGAATACGAAAAAACTTTAGATCAACAAATTCAAGAATTATACAAATTAACAAAAAAGTTTGAAAAAAGCCCATCGCGCGGTGAACTTTGGTTGCGGTTAGCTGAATTGTACGTCGAAAAATCTTCCTTAGTCGATTCCAGAAAACAAACGGCCTATGATCAGCAATTACAGGCCTTTCAATCAGGGAAAACAAAATCAAAACCTAAATTGGATGTGACGGAATCAAAAGAATATAATAAAAAATCAGTTCAATTGTATGAATGGTTTGTTCGTGATTATCCTCGCGATGAAAAAATGAGTCAGGCTCTGTTTTTCTTGGGTTATAATTATTTTGAATTAGGTGATGCGAAAAAAGGTGCTTATTATTACGATCAATTAACAAAAAATTATCCGAACAGTAATTTTGTCGGCGAAGCGCATTTTGCTTTAGGCGAAAATTATTTTGAAAACGAAAAATGGGTTGATGCCTACAAACAATACGCGACGTTGATTAAGCAAAAAAAACACAGATTGCATACTTTTTCGATGTACAAAGGTGGCTGGTGTTTGTATCGCATGGGTAAAACCGAAGAGGCGATTAAATACATGGATTTCATTATTCGCATGGGCAAACCAAGTGCGGCGACAAATGACGGTGGATCAAAAAAAGCTGTAAACCATTCACGACTTGAAAACGAAGCACTTCGCGACATTGTCGTGTTTTTTGCGGATCTCGGTGATACTGATCGTGCCATAAAATATTTTCAAAATATTGGAGGCTCCGACAAGAGTGCGTATTTAGAAAAATTAGCTTATTATTTCGGAGACAAAGGTAATCGTGATGCGGCCAAAGAAGTTTTTCATTATTTGATTAAAGCAAATCCAACATCTAAAAAATCTTTCGAATATCAATATCAAATTGTACAAAATTATTTTTATGCAAAGAATTCACCACAATTTAAAGAAGAATTGTATCGTTGGATTAATGACTACAATAAAAATTCAACGTGGACATCATACCATCAACAAGACAAAGCGTTTTTGGATAATGTTTATAAATTACGTGAACAAACATTAAGAAACTATGTTTTACAACAGCATCAAACAGCCCAGAATTCACATGCTAAATTTTCGCAGCAAAGTGCACTTGACGGATATCAGCTGTATTTTCAAGAGTTTTCTGATTCAACAACTGCCGCGGACATGCATTTCTTTTATGCCGAGCTTTTGTATGATATGAATAAATACGAAGAAGCGTCTGCAAATTACACGTGGGTTGCCGAGCGTGCTCCGAACAGTAAATACGCAGCAAAATCAGCACAAAATTTATTATTATCCATAGAAAAAGCTCTACCTAAAGATGAAGACATGCAAAAACGTGCCGGAGATTCTGTCGAACCTATCCCATTAGATCCGCGTGTTGAAAAATTTATTAAATCAGCGACATGGTATACGCAAAAATTTCCAACATCAGAAAAAGACGCTGAAATTAAATTCAGAATGGGCAGATTATATTATCAAACGAATAATTTTGCGCCTGCAGAAAACATATTTAAAGATATTGTTAACAAGCACCCAAAAACAAAATACTCAGAATATTCAGCAAATTTATTGTTAGATATTTACAATTTAAAAAAGGATTATGTAGGTCTTGAAAAAATGGGAACAGAGTTGTTAGCGAACGAATCTATATCGGGTTCCAAAGCAGGTTCAGATATTCGCGGAGTTTTAGAAAAAGCAAATTTTAAAAAAGCACAAGATCTTGAAATTAGTAAAGACTATTCAGGTGCAGCAAAACAATATCAGGCCTTTGCAATTCAGAATCCGAAATCGGAACTGGTATCAATGGCCGTGTTTAATGCCGGCGTAAATTTCGAACGTTCGGGTCAAAATACAGAAGCTATTGGTAATTATAAAAAAGTTTTAATAGCAAAAGATAAAAATTCTGAACCACTGAAGCCAAAAGCTAAAAAGCTGTTAGCGAAACTATATCAAGAATCGAATCAATACGAAGAATCAGCCAGTTTATTTAAGCAATTAGCGGCAGAGAATCCGAATGATCCTTTGGCTGGAAATTATTTATATAATGCAGCTGTTCAGTATCAAACGGCTGGACGCACAAAAGATGCCGTTGATACATATTCGCAGTATATAAAAATAAATAAAAATGCGAATGAAAATAATGAAATTGTTTTCAACATGGCACAAATGTTACGTAAAACGGGTTCGGGAACACAGGCCGCAGAGAAATATGATGAATATACAAAATCAGCAGCTGATTCAGCACAAAAAGTTGAAGCGTATTACTGGCTGACGAAATTGGGTCGTAAAAATGCAAATGATATCCAAGAACGTAAAACAAAAGCTATTCAGACGTTTCAGCGCATATCCAAAGAACAAAAAGAATTATCAGCAGGCTATGTTGCATTGTTTAAATACGAAGAAGCCGAAAAAACATTTCAACAGTTGAAGTCTGTTTCGATTCCTGCTGATGCGACAAAACAAAAAAAGGCTGTCGATCAGAAACTTGAATTGATTGCTAAACTGAATGAAGAATTGGGCGCAGTCATTAAAATGGATTCAGCCGAAGAAATTGTTAAGTCGTTAAATTTACTAGGTCTGTCGAACGAACACATGGCGCAATCAATTTTAAATGCGCCATTGCCGGCAGGATTAAACGAGGATCAGAAAAAACAATATGCTGCGGGTATCGCAAAAATTGCTGAACCATTTTCAAATAAAGCCAAAGACAGTTTTAAAGCGTCTGTTGATCGTGGTTGGGATTTGGAAACTTACAATTCGGGGTATCGTCAATCCGTTGAAAAAATGCAAACTTTAGATCCTAAGAATTTTTATCAGGGTCAAGAAATCGCAAGCCCTGCGACTCAGAACTGGATCGGTGAATAATGAAAAATATTATAATTGCATGTTTATTTTTTGCAGGATGCTCTTCGAAAACCATCGAACCGACAAAGCCCGCTCAGGCCGAAACGCCTAAAAAAGAATTTAATCTTAAAAATGTGATCCAAAAAAATGAAGTCACTGAAAAAGCTGATGAAGTTTCGCCAGTTGTTGTTCCCGCAAAGCCAGCGGCATCAGCATCAGCATTTTCGCAAATGGCCACAGTTGAATTCAAAAAAGGACACTTCGATGCGGCCGAAGTTCAGATCAACAAAGCGATCAAAGAACAACCAAATAAATCTGAGTATTATCATAATTTAGGATTGATACATTTAGCTAAGAATGAACAACGTGAAGCCATTCAGTCATTCCGAAAGGGTTTGCAAATGAACCCGCAGGATGCAGCGATTGGAGCTCAGTTAGGTGCCATATTCACAAAAGAAAAAGATTATACCAAAGCTGAAATTGCATTGGAAATTCCAGTGAACAAAGGTTCTCAAGATGTTAATGTATTAAATAATTACGCTATCGCATTAACAGCAAATAAAAAAATAGGTGAAGCTGAAAAAATTTATGAAAAAGTTTTAAAAGCAAATCCTGGTTCGCGCGATATTATGTTAAACTATTCAATTTTTTTAATTGATCAAAAGCAAAAATATAAACAGGGTTTAGATCTTTTGAACAGACTAAAGTTTGTAGGCGTACAGCCAGAAGCACGAAATATCATAAAGGATTTGGAAAACAGAGCAAAAGCTGGTTTAAAATAGAAAGATGAGGTTTTTTGTGCGAATAAAAATAAAAATTCTGATTCTACTTTTGACAGCTGCAGGTTTCTCTGTGCAAAGCTTTGCTGAAACTGAAGCTGCTAATGCTTCTGCGGGCGGCGCAGCGAAAACAAATCGCAAACAAACACTCAATTTCGAAGATGAATTGGTTCAAGGAACGGCTCAGAAGCCAGATTTGTTCTATTTGTTTCAACGAAAAGACATGAATCAAGGTCGATTAATTAAATTAAGACAAAACTTTTTACCCGAAATGAGAAAAACAACTGAAGACATACAACGGGTTCGGGGGGGGAATTGAAATCTCCGATAATATTTAGAGTATTTAAAAATAATCAAATTCATTTCGTTAAACAGTTTCTAGACAAAGATCAATTAGTGATCGGACGATCTGAAGCTGGTGAATCCGAAGTCGATGTTGATTTAGATTCAAGCGAAGTCTCTGCAATTCATTGTCTGGTCGAAAAGCGCGGACCACAATTTTACATTTGTGATCTGGGTTCGACACAAGGAACATTTAAAAATGGCCAAGCCATATTAGATGAGCCGATTTTGTCAGGCGATGAATTTGTTGTAGGTCCATTTAAAATTGTATTTTTTGTGGGTGTTCCTAAACCAGTTCATACAGAAACCAGTTCGCAGATTTCTATTTCTGCGAAGCCTTCGGTAAAACCTTCGGAGCAGACTTCTGAAAAAGCAGTTGCTCCGATTGTTAATATTCCTGAAGCACCGGTTCAAGATGTTCAAATCAAAGAATCTGCGGCTACGGCGAAGCCAAGTATTCAAGCGGCCTTTGTTGGACAAAAATTAAATCCGCGTGCGCAACAATTTTTAAAAGAAAAAAAATCACGTGGTGAAAAAACGTTTGCACCTGTCAGTGAAAGAAAAAAATTAAGTGAATTTATTAAACCCGGTCAGGGCCCAACGATTGAAGTTATTGTTTCTTGGAAAGAACGTGTTTTAAATTCACATCATTTGAATACACAAGGTCAGTATAAAACGGGTCCGTCTGAAATTATTCAATTGCCAGATGGTGCCGCGCCAAAAAATTGGGTGCTGATTGATTGCAGTTCAGGTGTTCAAATTAAAACGACATCAGAAATGAAATGTGAAGTTCATCGTGCAGATCAAATTAAAGAACTCAAAGATTCTTCGTATAAATTGCAACAAGGTGAAGTCGTTTTTATTGAATTAATTAATGGGATGCAAATCGCAGTCAGATTTTCTGCGAAAACTGCGTTGGTTCCGTTAGATTCATCATTGATTTTTTCAGCGTCTGAATTCACAGGTATTTTAGCAGCCTTAATTATTGCGGTATTAACAAGTTTGATGGTGTCTGTGCTGACGCCGAAAATTTTACCACTGGATGAAGACGTTCAGCGTGTGGCTCAGGTCGTTTTTAATAAACCTCCGGTTGAAATTAAAACACCGACGCCAAAAATTCCTGAAGAAAAGCCAACGCAAAAAACACCAGAGCCTCCGAAACCACCAGAGCCTCCGAAAAAAATTGTTGAGGCGAAAAAAACGGAAGAGAAAAAAATTAAAGGTGATGTGACAAAACCTGAAGCAAAAGCACAGGCCGCGCAAAAAGCAGGAAGAGCTTCTGAAGTAAAGCCAAAGGATCCTAAACTAAAAACGAAAATTTTTACGTCAACCAAACAGGGCGGCGCAATTAAAACTGGCGACAAGGCTGGTGCGAATGCACAAAGTAAAGAATTGGATCCGACAAATTCAGGTTTGATGTCAGCATTCGGTTCGGGTGGAGTTCGTCAAAAATTAGATAAAGCTTACAGTGGTTCAGGTGAACTGATTGGTGATGCCGGTAAAGCAACAGGCGCATCTGGTTTTAATGAAAATCGCGCAGGCAATGACGTCGGTTCTAAATTCAAAGATACGGGTGCTGGCGGCAAAGGAACAGCCACATCAGGTATTTCTGGAATTGGAACAAAGGGAACTGGCGGCGGTCAAAGTGCTTACGGTGCGGGAACTGGTTTTGGTTCAAAAGATCAAGTTTCAATTTCGGGCGGCGGTGCTGAAGAGGAATTTGTAGGATCGATCGACAGAGAAGCGGTTCGACGCGTGGTTCGTTCTGCGTTGTCAGCATTCAAATCATGTTACGATCGCGAATTTAAAACAGATACAAAGCTTGAGGGTAAAGTTGTGATCGCTTGGGAAATTCATGAAAAAGGCGTTGCAAAAAATGCTCGCGTTGTCAGTGATAAATCAACGATTCATAATTCAAGCGTTGAAAATTGTGTCAGAGCGCGAATGATGACCTTAAGATTTCCGGAGCCGCCAGCAGGCACAGTTGCCGAAGTTGTGTATCCGTTTTTATTTCAAGGTCAGAAATAATTTATGTTAAAAAATATTTTAGTAAGTTTTAAAAATTAAATAATTAATTTAGAAAAAAAAATCATAGGAGGATTTTCGTGGAACCAACAGCAGCAAGTACGGCCGTCGCAGTAGCAAACGCAGCAGAAAATATCAACCCCATCGTTCGAGCATTTAACGAAGGTGGATTTGTCATGTACGTTATTTTAGTTATCGGAGCATTGACTTTATTTGTCGTGATCGAAAGATTCATGGCTTTAAGATCATTGCGTGTTGATAAAAAAGAATTTTCTGATCAAGTTTTTCGTATGATTATTTCCGGCGACATCAGACAAGCCATTTCATTTTGTGATTCGCGTCCGGCGCCGTTATCAAATACGGTCAAAGCAGGATTAGTTCAAGCGATGAATAAACGCCCTGACGAAGAAATTCAAGTTGCGATGGATGCTTCAGTGATGCGTGAAATGCCTCGACTTGAAGGTTGGACAGCATTCTTGGCCGTGTTCGGAAATATTTCGGTTTTGGCCGGATTATTAGGAACAATTTTTGGTATGATCGGTGCCTTCCGCGCCGTATCCAGTGCAGATCCTGCAACGAAAGCCACATTGTTATCGCAAGGTATTTCGCATGCATTAAATTGTACAGGTTTCGGATTAAGCGTTTCAATTGCTGCGATTATTTTTTACGGATTGTTTCAGCATATGATTCAAAAAGCTGAAAACGAAATGGTTGAAACATCAATGAGCTTAATGAATCTAGTGGCTGCTAACAGAGACAAGATGCGAGAGTAACCGATGGCACATATAGATACGGGTGGCAGTGGCGGTCGAAATAAAAGTGTTGAACTGAACTTGGTTCCGTTCATCGATTTGATGTCAGTGCTGATTACATTTTTATTAATTTCTGCGGTATGGACGCAAGTTTCTATGATTCAATTAGGAGCCTCGTTTGCATCACCAAGAAGTGATGA
>JAYTMM010000053.1:0-4116 GCA_043728555.1 Pseudobdellovibrionaceae bacterium | reverse complement strand
CCAACATCGTCGGCGTCAACGCAGTTATTTTCTTCAGGCTCAACATCGGCATTCACGCCGGTCAGTCTGTCGGTGATGAATACATATGTTGCGACTCATCCATTAAATAATCCGTCAAATTTTCAGATCAATATGAACTTGGCAACATCTGGAGCCAGTCGCTACGGTGGTAATATTTCAATTTCATACACAGATAATGGTGTTCAATATAATGGTGTATTCAAAGCCGGTATGGGTTCGAATCAAACATTTCCTGGCATGTATGATAATGGTGTTTTGGAAGCGAATTATAATTACTGGTTTAACTCGAGCAGCCAATTGGTTTTCTCTGGAGTTTTCGAAGATCAGTACGGCGCAATAACAGTCACATTGGTTCCAGAAAGTACATCAACATGCGGTGGTAACGATGCTGAACCTTGTACGACAAGCCCATACAAAGGTTACGTTTATTTTAAAAACTTTGCAACGACACCAGCTCCGCACGGAACACAACGTTCTTGTTGGTTCATTTACACAGGTCCGTACGATTGTCGTTCAAATGTGATCGCAACAAAAAGCGGACTGTTCCCCGGAGCAGAAGCTGGTTACCAATTGCTTGGAACATTTAACGGCGTCAATGTAAACAAAGCATTTAATATTCAGTAAGCGAAAGCTTACCAGATGTAAAACTCGACAGCAACGAAGTTGCCGGATGTAAAACTCGACGAATTAATCAAAGGAGAGGATTTTTATGAGAAATTTTGCAAGAACACTTTTAGCGCTGACAGTTTTAACCACTTTGTCGGCTTGTCCAAAAAATAACAGTACGGCCACTTCGCCAACATCAAATGTTTATGTGAATTGCGTGAATTGTGATTCAACAATCAACGGTCAAGAATTCTTAACCACAGAATCAACTGAATATAATAATGCTTTTGTTCTGCATTTAGGTTTTAATGGCGACGGACAAAGAACAGGTTCATACTATAACGTTTCGCAATATCAGGGTGTGATCGCAGCCAGTCGTGGCGATTTAACAATTCAACAAAGTTTATTTCAAGGCTATTGCTTTATACCGATGGGTACATATTCGATCGGAACTTTATCAACAGGTCAATACGGTGCAGGAATTATTCAAAATTTAAAATTGGTCGCGAATGGCCCAGCAAATTTAGTCATTAATATGAATGTGGCCCAGATTTCTTCATCAAACAATCGTGATCAAAACGGTATACTTTTACCAATACAAAGATTATTCAGTACACAAACGGTGATTGAATCAGTGAATGGTCAAATTTGTAATTTGCCTGTGACGATACGGTAACGATTCGTTAATTATTTTATAATTTTGATTTCGTAAAAATCATTTGCTAAAAAATAAAATCCAATCAAACATAGAGGCATGACTTTACCTCTATGGATTGATTTCTTCGATGATTTGCAACATGTCCGCGGACGTTCTCAAAATACAATCATGGCTTATCGTCGTGATATTGAAATGTTCATTAAATTCAAAGACAAATTTAAAATTACAAATTTAACAGATAATAAAAAAATTCCTGAATTTTATGATTTCATGAAAACCGAAGGATTGTCACAGCGGTCGCAGGCCCGTGTGATCAGCAGCCTGCGCACGTATTTTAAATTTTGTGAAACACGTGGAATGAAATCGCCAGAACTTCGCGAATTGCGACCACCGAAAGTCAAAACAACATTACCTAAAATTTTAACAGCCGAAGAATTTGAAAAATTATTCATTTCAAGCGTGGTTCAAGACCAACCTAAAAATATTAGAAATCAATTAACACTTTTATTTTTGTATGGTTTAGGTTGCAGGGTCAGTGAATTAATTGGTCTAAATATTAACGATTTTTCAGCCACAGAGCGTTGGGTCAAAGTTTTAGGCAAAGGTCGCAAAGAACGATTGATTCCATTGACTGAAACTTTATTTGAAATTTTAGAAAAATATTTAACTGATTCTCGCCCAAGTTTAGCTCATAATCATAATACTGATAATTCATTATTGTTAAATGATCGTGGCCACAGGCCATCGCGAATTGATATTTGGCGTTGGTTAGCAAGCTGGTCGATAAAGGCTGGTTTTGATGAGCCTGTTCATCCGCACAGATTTCGTCACGGGTGCGCAACAGCATTACTTGAGGGCGGAGCCGATCTGCGTTCGATACAAATGTTATTGGGTCATTCAAGTATTCAAACCACGCAAATTTACACATCCGTAAGCACCGCAACAGCACAAAAAGCCATTGATGAACATCATCCGTTATCAAAAATGAAAGACGTCGCGATATAATCCTGACGGATGTATAACTCGATCCCGACGGATGTGAAACTCGACGTCTCCGGTATCCGGATTCGGTGATGCCTAAAGCCATTTAATCAGTTTTAAGCTTGGTTGCATTTTTGTACTGCCAATCTGTATGAAACTATACACGTTGATTGAAAATCAATTTAAACTTGAAAAAGCCGAAGTCGAAATCGAATTAATCCCCGGAATTCCGCAGATTCATTTTCTGGGTTTACCTGATAAGGCCATCAAAGAAAGTTTTTTCAGAATCAAATCTGCGCTGAAACACTGCGGTTACAAATTCCCAACGACCCAACAAGTGATCGTTAATATTAAACCCAGTCATCTAAAAAAATCATCCAAAGGCCTTGAGCTAGCGGTTGCTATAGGAATTTTAATTAAAACAAACCAAAAAGAAATTTCTGAAGACATTCAAAATTCAATTATTTATGGTGAACTGGATCTGGACGGTGTAATTAACGAACCGAAGGATCTTGCGGGTTATGCAAAAAACTTCCCCGAAGAAAATATTTTAACGGGGCACAAAAATCAAAATTCAAATGTCAGATACCGTTTAGAAAAAATGGATTTTGAAATCGATCAAATTGCTGATAAAAATCAACACAAACAATTCATTCGACCGCAATTATCAGCCGATAAAAAATTCTCTGGTGCAGAAGCTGAATTATTATTTTTGATGGCGGTCACAAAATTTCATACGTTATTAGCGGGTGCTTCGGGTTTTGGGAAATCCACCTTGGCCAAACATTACGAATGCTTCGCCACCATGCCGACAGATGCAGAATCTGTTTTTATTACAGATGCCTGGCGCCCAGTGATTGCTCCGCACCATAGCGTAACACCCGCCGCTTTTTTAGGAGGTGGTGCACAGTTGTATCAAGGTGAAATTGAAAAAGCCAATCGCGGCATTTTAATTCTGGATGAATTATTAGAATTTAATCCACAAATTATTGAAACACTCAGAGGACCAATGACGGGTGATAAATTGCGATTATCCCGAGCTGGCGTTGTTCGTGAATTTGATTGTCAATTCCAAGTCGTAGCGACAACAAATTTATGTCCGTGCGGAAAATGGATTCCCAAGGTCATTCCGAATTGCAGATACGGCAAACAAAAATGTGAAGGTTATTTAAATAAATTATCGGGGCCAATCATTGATCGATTTGGTTTATTGATGTTTTATTCCAACCAAAAACCAGTTCGTGAAATTTCAGCTGAAGTCATATTGAATCGGATTGAAAATTTTCAAAATCTTGAGCTAAAACAGAAACAATCTAAAACAGATTTGAAAGGATCGATTCATCAAGGTATCATTGATCGTTTGTATCCGGATGTGACTTTAAGGAAAATTCAATCGACATTGCGGGTCGCAGAAATTTTTGCGCTTGAGCGTATGTCTGGCAAAATCGAGATATCAGACCTTAATCGGGCAGAAAAATGGACTTTAACCGGATTCTTACAGCTTGAACGTGGCATGAGTTGACATTTTTTTCGACTTTGATAATGTTGATTTATCTTTTACGAGTTGGGTGACGTGACCGAGGGGTTAGGTAAGGCTCTGCAAAAGCTTCCACGGGGGTTCAAGTCCCTCCGTCACCTCCAAATACTTCTAAGTAGTTGAAATTACTTATTCTAATAAGCATACCCCAGTGGCGAGTTCACTTTTCACGGGGGCGGTGATTCGGAAAACTTTTAGTTCCAGTCTTTTTTGTCCGATAAAACAAAAGGAGACACTATGGGCTGGAGACTTAAAAAAGACTATAATAAACCCGAAAACTGGTATTTTTATAAAATTACCGATCACGGTAAAG
>JAYTMM010000052.1:0-4279 GCA_043728555.1 Pseudobdellovibrionaceae bacterium | reverse complement strand
GACGAAGAACAAGAAATGATTATTACATCGTGCCCGGATTGTAATGGAAGCAGGCTTCGTAAAGAATCGTTAAATGTTGTGATTGCAGAAAAAAATATTGCGCATTTGTCTGAAATTTCAATTTTAGAATTACGTTTGTTTTTAGAAAAAATAAAATGGTCAGAAAAAAATAATTTTATTGCTGAAAAAATTATTACGCAAATTGTGAACAGATTAAAATTTTTGGACCGCGTTGGTTGTTCGTATTTATCAATTTCACGTCCAGCCCGAACATTATCAGGCGGTGAAGCGCAGCGAATCAGACTTGCGACACAAGTCGGTTCTGCATTGATTGGGTGTATGTATGTGATGGATGAACCCAGTATTGGGCTGCATCCGCGTGATCATCACAGACTTTTAGAAATCATCAAAGAATTGAAAGAACGTGGTAACACAATTATTTTGGTCGAACACGACGAAGACACGATTCGCTTTGCTGATTACGTTGTTGATTTGGGTCCGCGCGCAGGCGCTTTGGGTGGGGAAATCATGGCCGAAGGTACGCCTGAAGAATTGATGAAAAATCCGAAATCAATGACTGGGCAATATTTATTGGGAACAAAACGAATTCCAATTCCCAAAGTCAGACGCGTTGGTAACGGAAAATTTATTCATTTAACAGGAGCAACGGGCAACAATTTAAAAAATGTGAATTTGAAAATTCCACTGGGAACTTTCACTTGTATCACGGGTGTTTCTGGCAGCGGAAAATCAACACTGATCATCGACACACTTTATAAAATCTTAGCCAAAGAATTCTATAAAGCACACGTACAAATTTCTCCGTATAAAAAAATCGAAGGTCTTGAACACATAGATAAAGTCATCGACATCAATCAACGACCGATCGGCAGAACTCCGCGTTCGACTCCGGCAACATACGTGGGATTGCTTCCGCTGATTCGCGATTTGTATGCGACATTACCAGATGCAAAATTACGTGGGTTTGAACCGGGCAGATTCAGTTTCAATGTTAAAGGCGGTCGGTGCGAAACATGTATGGGACACGGTCAAATTAAAATGGAGATGCATTTTTTATCTGACGTTTTTGTTTTGTGCGACACATGCCAAGGCAAACGTTATAACCGTGAAACTTTACAAATTAAATTCAAAGAAAAAAATATCGCCGAAGTCTTAGCCATGAATGTTGAAGAAGCCTTAGAATTTTTTAAAAACCATTCACATGTTCATAGAAAATTAGAAACACTTCACAAAGTGGGTCTTGATTATATGACGTTGGGACAATCCTCGACAACATTATCGGGTGGCGAGGCCCAGCGTGTGAAATTGTCGAAAGAACTTTCAAAACGAGGCACCGGTAAAACATTATATATTCTGGACGAACCAACGACAGGTCTGCATTTTGATGACGTCAGAAAATTGGTGGAATTAATTCAAGATTTAACAGATCAAGGGAATACGGTTTTAGTCATTGAACACAATATGGAAGTTGTAAAAACTTCGGATCATGTCGTGGATCTGGGGCCCGACGGTGGAATTTATGGCGGCGAAATCGTGGCCGAAGGTACGCCTGAATTGATCGTAAAGAAAAATATAAAAATCAGCGAAACGGCCAAGTTTTTAGCGCCGTTATTAAAGTAAGTTTTAGCTGTTTTATTTTTTAATAAGGAATTTATATGAAAGTTGTTTCTAAATTTGGTGGTACATCGATGGCCGATGCAGGATGCATGCTGCGCAGTTCTGAAGTTGTGATTCAACAAAAATCATGTGTTGTTGTTGTTTCTGCGACATCAGGCACAACGAACGATTTAATCCAATTGGCGAAAACGTCCCACACAGGCTCATGGACTGAAACTGTAGCCATTATTGAAAAAATTATTTTTCGGCATCAAAAAATAGCGAATGAATTATTCTTAACACCAGAGTTGAATAAAAATTTAGAACAGCTTTTTTTTGAAATGAAATCTTTGGCACAGGGAATAAATCTATTAGAAGATTGTTCCTTAAAAGCGATGGATAAAATGATGAGCTTTGGCGAACGGATGTCGTCTGTTTTATTTGTGCAGGCACTTAATAATATTAGTAAAAATGAGAAAGCGGTTTTTTTTGATGTTCGAACAGTTCTAAAAACGGATGACCAGTTTTCAAAAGCAAAACCACTGACATCAGAAATTATTGAGCTCTGTAAAATACATTTATCTGACGAAAAATTAAAAAATAAAATTTATGTAACTCAGGGTTTTATAGGTCTTACGAAAGACAATGCGACAACAACCTTGGGCAGAGGCGGTAGCGATTACACAGCGGCGATATTGGCTGAGGGCATAAATGCGGACAGCCTTGAAATTTGGACAGATGTTGCAGGCATAGCGACAACAGATCCACGCATTACAAACAAGGCTTTACCAATTTCAGAAATTTCATTCAGCGAAGCTTCAGAGCTTGCAACATTTGGTGCTAAAATTTTACACCCAGCAACTCTGTTGCCAGCGATGCGAAAAAATATTCCTGTTTTTGTAGGTTCCAGTTTTGATTCAAAGGCCACGGGCACATGGGTTAAAAAAGAAGTCAAAGATTACCCTCTGTTTCGAGCCATCGCGATCAGAAAGAAACAAGCCTTAGTGACCTTAAGCACGCTTGAGATGTTACAAACACATGGTTTTTTATTCAAATTATTTGAAATTTTTAATAAACACAAAGTCAGTATTGATGCGATCACAACGTCTGAAATTTCAGTCAGTGTTACTGTTGAAAATGATGTTTTAGATCAAAAAGAATTGTTTTCAGAGCTTTCAAATTTTTGTGAAGTGAGCATAGAAAAAGATTTATCAATGGTTTCATTGATCGGAAACAATATAAATCATACGCCGGGGCTTGCACAAAAAATATTTGGTTGTATCTCGGATATTAACGTCAGAATGATTTGTTTAGGTGCCAGTCGCCATAATTTTTGTTTCGTCGTTAATGAAAACGACGGCAATGCCGTCGTTCAAAAATTACATGATCAATTGCTATTGCAGTAAATATTTATTTAAGTCTATTTAAGCTTATTTACATATGTAAGCCGACAAAATAACTTCACCTGTTGGAATTTGGCTGCCGGCAGGTAATGTGTTGACCAACGAACATCGTCCGCCAACGCCTTTGACTTCCATTGATATTTTTTGTGCTGACACTAACCATTTGCCAATTTGTTCGGCTCCGCCCAATTCATAAAGACCTTCGAATTTTTCCCAAGCACAAGTTTTTGATGGCGTTGGTTTTGGCGCAACATACGGATTAGTGATTGATTCGCGCATGCCAGCACGCAAATCATTTCTGTAAACGTTACCAGCTACGTATGCAGGTGCTTCTTTGCAGTTAAATGAATCTGGTCCGTACAAACAGTCGAACATTTGTTTTGATTGTAAAACAGTTGTGTTAAACGGAGTAAATGAAGATTCGGGGCTTTGATAACAAAGTTGATAAACAACTTCGCCAACTTCAAGACCAAAATAAGTTTCAAACGCATCTGAATACGGTGGTTGATACCATAAGCCACCAAACATTTTTTGTTGTAATGCTGGATTCGTTTTTAAGCTTTCGATAGTGCTGATTTGAAACGGCGACATTGCTGAATCTGGATAAAACACGGGTGACAATCTATTCAAACGATTAACTAATTCTGCCTTTGTTGGTGGGACATAATTTTTTGGAGCGCTTTTATTATTTACAGAACATGCGACCGACATAATATCAATTAACGATTGGCCTTTACGAGAAAATTGCGGTGGAGCTGGCGGGTTTAACGGAACATTACATTTTTGGCACGATGTTAAAGTTGTTGATGAGTCAACAGCGCAAGCTCCGTTTGAAAAAATCGGCTGTGGTTTTGGTACCGGCGGAATCACTACTGGGGGCGGCACAACAATCGGTGGAGTTACTGGATCAACAGGCACAGCCAGCGATGACTGTACGTTTTGTTCGACGGGGACGAACTGCATACGTTGACAAGCTACAGCTAAAAAGGTGACAGCCAGAACTGTTGTGCTTTTTAGAATCATTTTATTTGTCATCATCGGTTTCATATTTTCTCCGTTTGTTTTTATATTCGGGGTACCTTTCGACCTACGGCGGGCTGAACTTTAGTGTTGTTTTTTCTGTCAAAAAAATCGACAATTTTGATAAATATACTTGGGAGCTCAAATATGATTTTAAAATACTTTAAAAAATCATTTCTAGTTTTAATTCTTGGCATTTTACTGGTGATGGGTATTGTCTGGTGGCAAACGCATTCAAT
>JAYTMM010000051.1:0-37628 GCA_043728555.1 Pseudobdellovibrionaceae bacterium | reverse complement strand
TTTTTATTATCGCTGGACACAAAGTTTTCTATTTGCGATTTATAAATCTGTAGTGAATTTAAAGTTGATTCGATATCTTCGATCAATTTGCTTTTATTGCTGTCATCCTTTGAGATTGCTTGAAGTTGGATGGACTTTAATTGATGAATTTGACTTTGAACTTCAGTGATATTTAAGACAGAAGGCATGACTGTATCGGTTAATTTGGTGATCAGTTGATCTTTCTCGTTCATTTTTAATGTTAACCAGCCCAGTGTGAGCAAATTAAAAATTAAAAAAACTGAAGCAGATAATGTAAGTAAAAATCGTATTCCTTTTTTCATAAACCCTCTGCGAATTATATCGGCATAATGAATTTAAACTGAAATCGCTGTTGTCAGTCTGGACAAAAGTCGCTAGGCTGAAGTCACAATCTTAAAGGAGATTTATGAAACACTTATTAATGTTAGTGATCGCTTGTTCATTCTCAACAGCATTTGCAACCAAAGCTCGCCTAAAGGCTTTGTCAAATTCTTTACATTTATCAGGCACGCAAACTGTTTTTGTAAGTCCATATCATTTGATGTCATTAGAAAATTTTGTGGCTTTAGAGGCCGGTTTAACAACTTCAACAACTGTTGATAACGGTGCTGAAGGTTCAGTGTTGATGAATGTAAATTCAGATTCAAAATTATTTTTCTCGGTCGGTCATTTGGATGAATCTGTTCAATCACAAAGAAAATTTGTAAATGGTATCACTGGTGTTACGGGTTACAAAACTCAACAAAATCCAGCTGAAATTATTTACGGTTGGAAAGACGGTTCAACGGTTTGGGGCCTGGGAACATATTATTCAAATTTCAATAACAAGCTGACGAATGAAAAAGAATCATCAGCAGGTTTACGTTTAGCAGCTTCATATGGTGACATCAAATGGAAAGCAAATTTTGGATTGGTGAATTCAGCTGTGAATACAGCGGGTGATCAGTTGAATGGTGATGTGTATTTCAATTTAGGCTTACGTTATAATCAAAATGCGTTTCGTTATGGTTTAGACATCACAACATGGAATGTTTCACAGACCTTAAATGCAGGTCTTGCGCCAAATTTAAGTCACGGTTTTCAAGACATTAATTTACGCGTTGTTAATGTTAACAAAATTGAGGCTGGCGAATTCTTTATGGGTGCCGGTTTACAACAAGTGACTGTTAAAGATAAACAAGCAGATAAAAAATTTAATCGCACAACATTGCCATTAATTTTAGGTGCAGAAGCCAAAGCTAATGACTGGTTGGTATTGCGTGGATCAATTACGCAAACAGTTTTGGTTGCTCAATCCAAAGATGAAGTTGGTTATTCAGCAGCATCATTAACAGGTGCGTCTGGTGTGGTTGATGCCGAATTTTCTGCAGAAGCAAATAATACAGCCGTCGCTGCGGGCGTTGGAATCGTTATGAACAAAGTTCAGCTGGATGCGACGTTAAAAGGCTTAACTGGCACAACAGCAAATCAAAATATCAACGGCACGGATTTGTTAGCTCAAGTCGGTGTAGTTTATAAATATTAATTTTCAAAGTATTTTTTGAAAAACATTTTTTATTTTTTAATCATTTCAAGTTTTTCAACATTAAGCCTAGCCTCAAGAGCTAGGCTTTCTTCGTTACAAAGCCAAAATCATTTTGCAGATACAGAAAACATTTTTTATTTTCCATCCAAAGTTTCTGAAACAGATCCGTTTTTACAAATTGAATCTGGTGTTACAAATGCAACAACATTGTCAGATGGTGTATTTGCATCAGGTTTAGTTACGTTAAGCAAAGACGTGAATTTAGCAGGCTCTGTCGGCAGACAGGACCAATTTGTAGGTCGTCAACGAATTTTATTTAATTCGGTGACGGCGCAAAATTTTGAACTGTCACAAAATCCAATTGATTTTTTATGGTCATATAAAAACAAAGGCCAAATTTTTTCTTTGGGGTTATTTTATTCAAATCACAATGATAAATTAAATCAAATCGGTGAATCGACGCAAATTATTCAGACAGGTTATCGATCTGGATTTTTGTCATTCGCTTTGAATTTGCCATTGGTGAATGATGTGACAATGGCGGGGCAAAAAAAAATAAATTTTAGTGATTCTGTGTCCGCATCCGTATTGTATGAAATCGAATCGTTAATTTTATCGGGTTCGATTCAGTATTTCACTGTTGTGCAAAAAAATTCAGGCACAGAAGTTACTGCCATCGATTTTCAAAATTTTGAATTTGGTTTTTCTGACAGAACTGATTTAGACAAAAGCCATTTTTTTTACCGCGTCGATGTTCTGATTCAAAATATAAAATACAAAACGACACATTTAAAAGATCACCTGAACCAAGTTCCGCTGACAATGGGGATTGAATCTGAATTTAATGAATGGTTGGTTTTACGCGGGTCCGTAAAGCAAACTTTTTTGATCAGCCAATTTGAAACGGCGCCGAATTCAGAAAATAATACGCAGGCTGCGTTGGGTGCGGGATTTAAATTTAAAAATATATTATTGGATTCGACATTTTCGGGATTGATTGGTTCAGCGCAAACAGGTGCGCTGAACGGCAATCAATTTTTATCACAGGTTGCGATTACTTCTTGGTTTTAGTTTTAGTTTCTGCTGCAACTGTATCGTAATAATCTGGCATTACAAACTCAGGGTTGATTGGGTATTTATAGCTCTTGTAGGCCTTCGCTTCGGGGCTGCCAGCAGCCTTGTAAGCTTCGTCCCAAAGGCTTGCTAACAGTGTTGCAGATCTGGCCATTTGCACAGTCATTAATTTTTCAAAATTTTTGTAACCAACGTTGGCAGGTTTTCGTACAGCTGCAGTTTTTAAGCTCATGCCTTTTTCGACTTTTAAAACTGATGGTGTAATCACTGGGTCAACTTTTAAAATCGCTTTGATTTCACCGTAAGAAATTTCACCCAGTGCTTTCATTTTTTCGACGGTGTTTGCGCCTTTTAAAAATTTTGCGGTGCTATTTGAATTATTTTGTCCGGTTTGCATTTTTTTACCTGCGGCAACGATTTTTGATTGCAGATCTGGCCCGTAAAAAGCAACGGCAGAATCTTCGTAGTACGCATGAATTCCGCCATGACCTGCAGCGTATCCGTCGTGATCTGATGTGACATGAAACGGTTGTGAATTGTCGCCCACAAAATGGCCCATTAAGCCCATCGAAGTGATCATTTCAAAAAATGATTTATTGTACGCGAAATTTTCGTCTTGTTCTTCTTTTGAATTTGACGGCGCAGTTAATGTTTTTAATTCTGTCGCTGCAGCAACAGCACGTTTAAAAAACTGATCTGCACGCCACCAATTTGTACCCATGTCTTGGGGGATTGAAACAATTTTTGCATTTTCTTTGATGCGGTTTTCAGTACCTGTGTATTTTTCAATAATTGTTTTTAAATCTGTGGGCACATCTTTGATCGCCAGACCCAATGATTCAACGTTAATATAGTGTGTGGCGTTACCGTGAACTGTGAATTTGCTGTCGATGTTTCTCCAGGCGATATCTGGAATATTACAAAGGTGTGCCATCATGTGTGGTTTGTTTTGTAAATATTCTTTCAGGTTTTGATCTTTCAATAAATAAACTGCGGATTCACAAATCGCTGCGTGCCCGCGGCCACCCCATGCGTTTACAAATTCAGAATTCAAAGAAATAAAAACTGTCGCAAGTAAAAGTACTGAAATTCTCATAATGCTCCTGTGGGGTGTGCTGTTAAGATTTACGGACACCTTACAAATTTATAAACCAAAGAACAAATCAGTATTTTGAAAAGACGCGGGCGGATCTTGACATGAGCGCTACTGAGTTAATTAATTCATATTCTTAAGTATATGAATTAATTAATGTAATTTAAATCTGTTTCATTTTGCGACAACCAGACTCGAGAACGCAGAAATATTTGCAAATTGGTTTAATAAATAGTAAACTAATTTCAACGGAGACTTTATGACAAAATTTAATACTCAGTTCAAAAGTGAAATAGTTCAATTATTTGCTGGCCACAACAGTCTATCTGGCGAATCGGCATCGACAGTTCCAGATGCAGAGCTATCAAATGTTTTACCAAAAACAAATTTAACAAATTTTTCCGAAGCGCAGTACGAAACACTGACCTTCAATGAAGGTGAAGTCATTTTCAAAGAAGGTTCTACACCAAAAGGTTTGTACATTTTAAAAACGGGCTGTGTGAAAATTTTTGTTCATCGTGATTCGGCTCGAGGCCGTACGACGACAGCTGAATATGTGACGAAATTGGTTTCGACAGGTGAAATGTTTGGCTACAAAGCGTTGATTGTTGGCGATCACTCAGATTGTTTTGCGGAAGCCGTAAAAACTTCGACTGTTTATTTTTACCCACTACGAACTGTACAGCAAATGATGTCGGGTCTGAGCCCAATTTTAACAACATTGATGAAACAATCTGTAGCTGATTTACAATATCAAGAAAAAATCGGTCAGTTTCATTATTTAGCTTCGGTGCAAGAACGTATCGCTTATCAAATCGTAACGTTGGCAGATCGTTTCGGCATAAAAACAAATCGCGGAATTTCTTTGAATTTAAAATTAACACGAAATGAATTTGCGCAATTAGCCAGTACAATTAACGAATCACTATCGCGTCACTTGACTGAATTTAAAAACGAAGGCTTGATCGATATTAATGGTAAAGAAATTATCATTTTAAATCGCGAGGCTTTAGCTGGAAAATCCGGGAATTTATAATTACAACTTTAAGCCCATTGGTTTTTTAAAATCATGTTATCCTGATAAATTTGGTGTACCCAGACAGTCAGGCATTGTTTCAAGCGCATATTCTGAATTAATTATTTCTCCAGAATGGCAACCTGAACAAGCTCTTGAAGGTTTGTCGGGATATTCGCATGTGTGGATTGTTTTTGTTTTTCATTTAAATAAATCAGCGCGGTATCATGCCAAAGTTCATCCACCGCGCATGAATGGTGAATCGATCGGTGTGTTTGCGACGCGGTCTCCGCATCGTCCGAACCCCATCGGATTGTCATTGGTTGAAATTGTAAAAATTGAAAAAAATAAAATTATTTTTGCAGGTGCCGATCTGGTTGATGGCACACCTGTGCTGGATATTAAACCGTATTTGCCGCAATTTGAAAATCAACCGCAAGCTAAAGGCGGATGGTCTGTTGAATCAGAACCAAAAAATATCAGCGTCGAATTTTCTGAAATCGCAGACGTTGGATTAAAAAACTGGATCGAAAAATCTGGGCGCCCAGAATTACGCGAAGTGATCATTCAAACTTTAAAACAGGACCCAAGGCCAGTCATATACAAAGGCTATGAATCGACAGAATCACCATATCGAAATAAACATGCTTTCAGGCTGTATGACGGGGATATTCATTTTGAATTTTCAAGTGCAGACCATGCGCGAGTCATTGAAATCAAGCTGAAACCGTCAAGTTGAAAATAAAGATTAAATCTGATAATCTGCAACCTATGCAAACACAAAATCAAACGTTACGAAAAGTTCCAACGCTCAGCCTAAGCCACTATACAAAAGGCACTGAAGCAGAGCGGTCTAAATTTATTGAACAATTATTTATCGGAATGAAAGAATACGGTTTCATCGTTTTAAAAGATCACGATGTGTCGCCAGATTTATTAAAACAAGCGTATTTAATTCTGGAAAAATTTTATAATTTATCAGATGCAAAAAAACGTTCATATATTTCAGAACTAGGCGGTGGTCAGCGCGGCTACACAGCGTTCGGTAAAGAACACGCCAAGGGTTCACCCGTTATGGATTTGAAAGAATTCTGGCACGTAGGCCGTGAAGTCGCTGATTCACATGCGTTTGCGAAATATTATCCAAAAAATATTTGGCCCGACGACAGTGTCGCGGAATTTCGTCCGCTGTTTGAAAAATTATTTGCGCAGCTTGAACAGGCCGGAATTCAAATGATGGAGGCCTTAACGTCACCATTAAAAGTTGAAAAAAATTATTTCAAAGGCATGGTCGAAGAAGGCAATTCAATTTTACGATTGTTGCATTACCCGCCGATTCCAGAGGGCACTGATCCACGCTGCATTCGCGCGGCGGCCCACGAAGATATTAATTTTATCACAATTTTACCAGCGGCGACGCAATCGGGTTTACAATTAAAAGATCGCGATGGCCAATGGTTGGATATCGAATCTGATTTCGGAACATTGATTGTTGATGCTGGTGATATGTTAGCGCGAATTACAAACGATGTGATTCCGTCGACGACTCATCGAGTGATTAACCCCAATGATGGAACAAATAAATCACGCTTTTCGATGCCGTTCTTTATGCATCCACATCCCGAATCGTTACTGACGTGTTTGCCATCGTGCAAAGGTGACGGAGCGAAATACGCCGATATCACAGCACATGAATTTTTAATGCAACGGTTGCGTGAAATCGGTTTAATTAAGTGAGGAAAGATTTTGTTATCGGAATTATCGCCACACTTGTTGCGATGAGTGTTTTTTATTTTTATGATCGCAGTGAACAAAAAAAAATTGCAGCCAAAGCGAAAATCGAAGCGGAAGAATCTCTAGAAAACGTTCAAGCTGAATCAGTCGTGCTGCCAGCTGCGGTATTGACGTCAGGTGAAAAAACATTAGCAAAACCCATGGGTACGTCATTGGGTGAGCCTGCAAAACCCGAAGATAATCAGCAGGTCTATAAAAATTTTTCTGAACATTTAAAAACAATCGGAACATGCTTGGAAATAAAAAATTCAGTGGACAGCGAAAAGGTTGATCCCACGTTTGATAATTTGGTTGTCAGCCTTAGGCCCGCATTAGGCGAAGTTGTTGTGCAAATGGATGACTGGACACAGCGAGATCTGCGTAATAACGAAGGCGAACGAAAACGACTTCGTACAGAAATAAATTATCAATCGAACGACAACCAACCTTTAAAGCATTTGCAAATATATAAAGTGAATGAACAAGGCATGCCGGAATTACAAACGGCAGACCCTGAGCAAACGTTGAATCCGACAGATTCCTATATTGATTCTTTACGCGCAGGTTTTGAAACTTCGCTGGAAGAAAAAGGTGGCCGTGCCTATTACCAAGAGGGCGAAGAACTGGTTATGATTGAACGCAACGGAAAATTAGAATCGATTTCATTATCAAAGGGTGGAAAAACCGTCAGCTGCTCAGGTTTGGATTCGTTAAAATCAAATTGTCAGTGTTTGTAATTTCAGATTTAAAAAAATATTAAAAATTTATTGTAAAACCAGTTCAGTCATTACAGGTAAATGATCTGAAGATTTAAATTGGTCTAAAACTTTAGTATTTAATGATCTGAATCCACGAACTAAAATATGATCTAATTGCAACGTGCGTGAATCATTTTTTGGGATCAGTGGATCTAAGCCTTGCGATATAGCTTGATTAAATAAATAGGAACGGCGACCTGGGCTCCATGTATTAAAATCACCAGCCCAAATAATTGGTAAATTTGTTTGTGAAATCATTTCGATAATTTGATCGATTTGATCTTCGAAATCTGAACCTAAATTAAAATTTAAAGCATGTGTATTAATAAGCATAATTTTTTTATTTTGAAATTCAATAAAACTGACACCACTGACTTTGGGTGTGAATGACAAGGGTTCTGTGCCTGTTGTTAAAATTGTTCGCGGGGTCATCAGAGGGTAACGGCTGCCGGTCAGTACACCTGTGGCCTGATTATTTGTACAAAAACTTTTGTAAAAGTTCCAGTCAAACGGCATGTGTGATGCGAATGCGTTTTGCCAGCCAGATGAATGCATGGCTTCTTGAATAAAAATTAAATCTGAATTTTGTGATAATTTTTTGATATCGATAAAATATTGTGTGTCTGCAAATTTATGTGCGTTCCACGTTAATACCGTCAGCGTGGATTTATTTTGTGATTGGATATGGGTATTAAAATTTAATTGGTTTCGTTCTGACGAACATAAATACGAAGTATCTTCGGGGCGATCAGCGATGGCCACCGAATTTGCAATCAGCGACGTTAACAAAAACGCCACTGAGGCCATCGATAAAAAATAAAACGGATACTTCGCTTTCATACGTTCAATGTGTATGGATTAAACGATAGCAATATGTGTAACAACCAGCGCCGCTAAGACTAACATTAATGAAATATTCAGTGTGTTCATAAAAACCTCCATTGGTGACAGCAGGTATAGCGAATTAATTATAACTTATCGACTGTTAGGATTCTGACAGGCATTTTGTTCATCCAGTGACGTTTTGGGTGAGTTGTATTGGTTGTGAGGTCAGGTTCACACAAGACCAAGATCTATTTTCTGATTTCGTCCCCAGACCAGACTGTAAAAAAATTGTGAAATGCCGATACGAAAACATAGATATTTTTATTTTTCGTACGGGAGTATTAGTGGACGATTTTGAAATAGAATTAAAAATAGGATTTCTGGAAGAAGCCGAACAAGCCATTACAGAGGTTGAATCCTGTTTTTTGATTTTAGAATCAGATTCAATGAATATTGAAAATATTAATAAAATTTTTCGACTGGCGCACAATTTAAAAGGTTCATCAAAAGCTGTGGGTTTTGATGAATTTGGTGCTTTTACCCATGAATTTGAAACGTTTATTTTAAAAATTAAAAATGGCGTGCTTTCGTGTACACCGGCTGTGGTCAATATTTTATTACGAGCCAATGACCATATTCAGTTGATGATCAATAGTTTGAAATCTGATTTAGCTGCAACATTTGATTCAGCAGATTTATTAAATCAAATGAAGAATTATTCAGAATCACCGACCACTAACAATGTTGATAAATTAAAACCAGCGGCGGATATTTCATCTGAAGTAGCTGCTGAAAAATACGAACCCACCATCGAAGAATTGTTGGCGATGGCCGAAGCCCAAGAAGCACTGGCCACAAACCAGCCGAAAATGATTTTAAAACCTGTGATTGAATTGGTCAAACCTGCGGCCTCGAAGCCTGTGAATACCCATCAGGCCCAAGCCGTTGAAGAAAGTATTCGTGTTGCGCTTTCAAAAGTTGAAGCACTATTAAATTCAGTCGGCGAAATGGTGATTTTACAATCTGTATTAAAAGAACAAGTTTTGGGTCACGAAAGTGACGCTTTGAAAAAAACCGTCATTCAATTATCAAAAATTTCCAAAGAAATCCAAGACTCATCCATGAGTCTTCGAATGACGCCGGTGAAACCTACGTTTCAAAAAATGCAACGTATTGTTCGTGATACGGCGCAAGCCTTGAACAAAGAAATCAATTTTGTTTTAAAAGGCGAAGAGACTGAATTAGATAAAACAGTCTTAGAAAAAATAAATGATCCGTTAGTGCATCTTATTAGAAATTCTGTGGATCACGGTATTGAAAATTCAATGATCAGATCAGCAAATAATAAATCAGAAAAAGGCACAGTTATTTTATCTGCATACCACCAGTCAGGTAAATTGGTCATCGAAGTTTCTGATGATGGCGGAGGATTAAATCCTGAAAAATTGCGTGCAAAGGCGATTGAAAAAAATATTATTACTGAAAATCAAAAATTAAGTGACGATGAATGTCGAAATTTAATTTTTGCGCCGGGTTTTTCAACTAAAGAAGCTGTGACGGATGTATCAGGGCGCGGTGTTGGGATGGATGTTGTTAAAACCAATATCACAGAATTAAACGGTGAAATTAAAATTACGTCTATTCTGGGGCAGGGAACGACATTTAAAATTATATTACCATTAACATTAGCAATTATTGACAGTTTAATTGTTTCGTCCGGTGGCCATAAATTTGCGGTACCGTTAACACATGTGCATGAAACATTGCGTCCCACATTTCAACAAATTCAAAAAAATCAAAATATCGGTGAAACACTGATGTTGCGCGGTGAAAATTTGCCGATGTATCGTGTGGGTGATTTTTTTGGTTTACGCAGTCACTTAGAAACAACAGATTTAATTGCTTTGGTTGTCAGGTCCGGTGAAAAACCGTTTTGTCTGATGGTCGATGATATTTTAGTGCAAAACGAAATTGTCACAAAACCGTTGGGTTTGGAATTACAAAATTTAAAAGGCATCAGCGGCAGCACGATATTGGCCGATGGAAAACCAGCGTTGATACTGGAGCCACAGGATTTAATATTAAGAAAAAGAACAGAATTTAGAATTGATCACAAATTAATTGAAAAAAATGAACGACCAAACGACAGATTACGGGTGGCTTAATTATGAATGAAGAATCAAAAAAATTAAATAAATATATTTGTTTTAATTTGGGAAGCGAAAAATATGCGATTCCCTTATTAACAGTCAAAGAAGTTATTCGGGTACCTGAAATCACAGCTGTGCCGCAAACTGCCCCGTATTTTTTAGGTATCATGAATTTACGTGGCCAAGTCATTTCGATTATGGATTTACGAAAAAAATTAAATTTAAAAGAATCAAATTCAGCAGAAACCACAGTCATGATTTTAAATTTCGGTAAAAACCAGTTGGGCGTTATGGTTGACTGTGTGAATTATGTGGTTTCGCTATCCGAAACTGATATTTCAGAAAAACCTGTGGTTTCATCTGCACACAACACAGATTATATTTCTGGCGTTTACAGAAAAGAAAACGAACTGATATTAATTTTAGACATCGCGAAAGCCCTGTCTGTCGAAGAATTGCAACAATTGGGAATGGCCGCATAAATTAATTATTTAAAACAGGATTAAGTTAAAAACACCAAACAGCAGGATAACAACATGTGGAACAAAATTATAAAATTATCATTATCAAAAAAAATAGCTTTGCTTGCACTAAGCGTATTGTTGGTTCAAGGTGCATTATCGTTTTACAACGTCTATAATGTATCAAAAGCATTCAAAGCTAAAATAAGCGAAGAATTTGAAATGTATGCATCAATATTGGGTGAAAAAATCTCGGCACAAATTTACGAACGTTACGGTGATGTCCAAGCTTTTGCGATTAATGATCTGGTTCAAAATTTAAATGCACCTGCATTGCAACCTGAACTGGACCAGTATGTTTCACTGTACGGAATTTACGATTTAATTTTGGTCGTTGATAAATACGGACGCTTGGTTTCTGCAAATTCAAAAGATGTTGCTGGCAAAATTGTAAATTATAAAAATTTGCAAAATTTTAATTATGCAGAAACACAATGGTTTAAATCAGCATTAAAAGGCGAATTTACCGATGACAAAGCCAATTCGTACGCGGGGACATACATCGAAGATTTCATTCAAGACCCGTTGATGAAATCAGCATTCGGCGAAAATCGTTTTGGTTCCAGTTTCAGTGCGCCGATCCATGATACCAAAGGCAATGTCATCGGCGTAATTTCGAATCGTGCAGGTAAGCGTTGGTTTGAAAATGAAGTTATAAATACATTCGAAGATTTGCATAAATTAGGATTCAAAGATCTGGAAATCACAGTAGCCAACAAAGATGGTAAAATGATTTCATTTGCAGGTACTGACGAGAAAACACATAAAATTGATATTGTCACAGACGAAAATAAAATATTAAAAGAAGATTTTGTAAAAATGCACACAGGCGTTAATGCAGTGATTGCGTCAAAAAAATCAGGAGCTATTTTATCACGTTATGAAACTGATGCTTCGCCTGATTTAGTAGGATTTCACATTATTGATGATAAAAAATCGATTGCAGCATTGGGGTGGAGCACCTTTGTTCATGATAATTTAGACGATGCTTATTTAGAAGCGACAGCTGTCATGAAAGAATTTTATATTGTTTTCTGTCTGGGAATTTTATTTTCGTTGGGATTATCGCTTTGGGTTGGACGAGCTATTGCCAAAAGTTTAGCAAATTCAAGCATTACATTAGGTGATAATGCCAAAGAAGTTTACCAAGCCGCTGAAAAAATCGCGACATCATCACAGCTATTATCTGTGGCATCCAGACAACAGGCAACTGCACTGCAAGAAACTGTGACTGCAGTCGATGAAATTACGGCGACTGTGCAAAAAAATTCAGAATCTGCAGAGCGTTCGCGCGATGTATCCAGCGATAGTATTTCGGCCTGTGAAAAAGGTAAAAAAACTGTCCAAGATATGATGAGTGCCATCACAGATATTGAAGCAACAAATTTAGCAGCATCAAATCAAATGGCCGATTCAAATCAGCAATTGGTTGAAATGACAAAATTAATTCACGACATCAGCAACAAAACCAAAGTCATTAATGAAATTGTTTTTCAAACAAAATTATTATCATTCAATGCCTCTGTCGAAGCTGCACGTGCCGGCGAATACGGTAAAGGTTTTGCTGTCGTCGCCGAAGAGGTTGGTAATTTGGCAAAAATGTCGGGTGAAGCTTCCAAAGAAATTTCAATTTTATTGGACCAATCTGTACAAAAAGTTAATTTTATCGTCGCAGATTCAAAAACAAAAGTTGAACAAATGATCACAACGTCAAAAAATAAAATTAAAATGGGAATTGATACTGCAGTTAAATGTAATGACGAATTAGATACCATTTTGCACAACGTTCAAGAAGTTGATACCATGATTACTGAAATTTCAACAGCATCACGCGAACAGGCTGCTGGAGTTCGTCAAATTGCAGGAGCGATTGCGCAAATGGAACAAGTCACCCAGCAAAATGCGGCAATAGCGCAAGCTTCAGCATCAGCCGGACAGCAGCTGAAAGCGCAATCAGACGGCCTGCAGGATATCGTTTCTGATTTAAATCGTTTGGTCTTTGGCCAAGACGGTAAACAGCAGCTTGCGAATCCAGCTGCAGCATTAAAAAAAATGACCAACATTGTTCAAATGAATAAAAAGAATAATGTATCTGCATCCAAGTCATCGAACGAATATATAAAACCAGTGTCGCAAATAAAAGCATCAAATGCTGATTTTACACCGTCGTCAGACGACCCAGGATTTAATGAATAGTTCAATCGAAGAAACTTCAGCGGCAGTTGAAAAAATCTGCGAAATAGTCTCGGAAATGGCTGGTATTCAGCTGGGCGAAAAACAGTTTTCGATGGTGGAAAATCGTTTGCAGACACGCATGATTTTTTTAGGTTTTGATAATCACAAAGATTACATGATTCATTTATTTAAAAATATCGAAGCTGAATCAACAGCTTTAGTTTCTCTGATGACGACGCATTACACTTTTTTCTTTCGTGAATTTAATCATTTTGAATTTTTATTAAATAAATCGTTGCCGCAATTAATTCAGACAGCACGTTCGCGTGTCGATAAAACGATTCATATTTGGTCAGCAGCCTGCAGTTCCGGCGAAGAAGCTTATTCGTTGGCCTTATTTTTTCATTTTCATTTGAATGAATCCGCAGCGGATATAAAATTCAAAATATATGGCACTGATATTGACCCCGAATCAGTTCAAAAAGCAAAAAATGCAGTTTACAAAAACGAAGAATTATCACAATCGCCGTCGATGTATATTCGTGATCAATTTATCAAAGGCCAAAATTCAGCGGCTGGTTTTTCGAAAGTCAAAAAACATATTTCTGAAAAATGTCAATTTTCCGTATGGAATATTTTTGAAGCTGGTGGCTTTCAACCGCAGATAGAATTTGATATTATTTTTTGTCGAAACGTATTTATTTATTTTAACCAAGATCAAGTCAAAGAAATTACAAATAAATTATTAGACCGTTTAAATCAAGACGGATTTTTATTTACCGGCATTTCAGAATCGTTAACGCGACTGAATTTAAAATTGCAATCGGTGGCCACGTCTGTTTATCAACATCCATCAGCAATAAAAACACAAATATTGAAATTGCAAAAAAACCTGCAGCCCGCAGCAGATAAAATTTTAAATATTTTGTGTATCGATGATTCATCAACAATTTTAAATTTGATGCAGAAAATTTTAATTGCAAACAGTGGTTATAAAGTTACTGCAATTGCAAAAAATGGTATCGAAGCTTTAAATATTTTAAAAACACAAAATTTTGATGCGATTACATTGGATCTACATATGCCTGAAATGGATGGGATTGAATTTTTACGAAATTTTAATCACCAAATTCCTGTACTCATTGTGTCGTCTGTGAATCGGGATGATATGTCGTTGGCACAAAAAGCAATTTCTTTGGGTGCTGCGGATTATGTTGAAAAACCGTCCTTGAATAATATAGCTCAAGGTGGAAATGAAATTCGCAGTAAATTAAAAATTATTCACAGAAATTTTAAAAAACCAGCTGTCACAGCAATTAAAGCGCGCCAAATAATCAGCACGCAATCGATCAAAATTGAAAAACCAATTCATAAACCCGTTGTCAGTCGAAAAGTCAAAGTCCTGATCGTTGACGATTCGCTGACGGTATTAAATTTATTATCGAAAATGATTTCGACTGATCCAAATATCGAAGTCGTTGCGCAAACGACGAAACCGCTTGAGGTCGAAGGACTGATACAAGCCACCAAACCTGATGTCATCACTATGGACATTCACATGCCTGATATTGATGGTTTGACGTTACTACAAATTGTGCAGGCTAATTATAAAATACCAACAATTATGATCAGCTCAATGAACAAAGAAGACAGCGATTTGGTTTTGCAAGCCATGCAATTGGGTGCGATTGATTTTATTCAAAAACCAAATCTGGCTCAGGTTCAAGAAATGACAATCATTACGTGCGAACGAATTTTGACGGCTGCAAATGCGAATTTAAAAAATAAATCAATGAATTTACATAAATTAAATTCGGACGAATTTAAAAATATGAATCAAAAAATCGTTCTGCTGGGTGCCTCGACGGGCGGTACCGAAGCTATTCGTGAATTATTACAAAAAATGCCGCCTCAAATACCGCCAATTTTAATTGTGCAGCATATTCCAGAAAATTTTTCTGCGAGTTTTGCGAAACATTTAAACGAAATTTTACCATTTAGTGTCAAAGAGGCAATCGACGGCGATATTGTAAAACCAAATCAGGTATTAATTGCGCCCGGCGGTAAACAAATGGCAATCAACAAACGTCGCGGCGAATATTTTGTTGAAGTTAAAAATGATTTACCTGTAAATCGACATAAACCATCCGTCGATTATTTATTTAAATCGGCGTTAGATAATCAGTTGCCGCCAAAAAATTTATTATCGGTTATTTTAACAGGTATGGGCGCAGACGGCGCTGCCGAAATGAAAAATCTGCATGACTGCGGTGTTCAAACCATCGTTCAAGACGAAGAATCGTGCGTTGTTTTTGGAATGCCACGCGAAGCTATTAAATTAGGTGCTGTAGATTATATTTTGCCGCTGAATAAAATTGCGGCTCAGATTATTGAAGTGGCGATTGCTTCGAACAAATCACAATCTTTACCAATTAAAAAAGCCAGTTAATCAACCGGCAAAATTTAAAATCAAAATATAATTTACTTTTTATTTGCAGCTGTTTTTTTAACAGCTGCAGTCAAATCACTTTATTAATATAAAATAATTTCAACGAAACAATCTTTATTTTCGACTTTGAATGGGATGACCATTTTTATGGACTTATTTAATTGCTCGGGCAAATCTTTGGTCCAGCACGGTTGAGGGAGAGACATATTTAAATCAACGCCTAATTCTTTTAATTTTGTCTTGGCTGCGCCATAAAAAATATTCGAAATTTCACCAACTCCGTCAAGAATTTCAGCTGAATTTTCATCGATAGGTGAGCCAACCATGTTTTCAATAATTTTTTTAGCAACCAACAGATCAAAGTGAAATTGTACTTGGCCTTTGTAGGCCTCACTGTTCAGAACTAAAAAAACTGATATTTCTTTAGGTGATTTCCAATTTGAATCGGCAAATGGTTTTTCGAAATGGGCATCGATATTTGCCATCACTTTTAATGTGGTCGTCATTCCATTTGATAAATTTAATATAACATCGCGATTCATGAATGGATGCTCAGATTGATGTTTAATTGCTGCAGACATAGGTCTAGCTCGCTTTCTTTTCAGAATTTGCAGTGACCTTTTGATACACGCGTTCAATTTTCGTTTTTAATGTGGCTCCATTGAATGGCTTAATCACATATTCAGAAACGCCGGCTTTGGCGGCTTCGATAATTTGCGTTTGTTCACTTTCGGCAGTCACCAACATGAAGGGCAATGTCTTCAGAGAAGGATCTAATCGGCAAGCCTTTAATAAATCAATGCCTTGCATATTCGGCATGTTCCAGTCCGAAATTACGAATTCAAATGGAGCATTTTTCGAATGGTGTTCTTTTAGTATGTCTAAAGCATTTTTGCCATCAACAGCTTCAACGACGTTTTTGTAACCTAATTCATCAAGAACCTTTTTGACAATTTTTCTCATGGTGGCGAAATCATCGACGACTAAAAATTTTGTATTCTGGTGAAACATAGTTGGGTCTCCTGCATTATGCAAATTCTGTTTCGGTCGGTCCAGTTTCAAAATTGAATTTATTTTTGAAATAATTCGTTTTTTATAAAAACAATAAAAAGTGTCCTATTCTGAAACAAAAATTTTTTAAACATATGAATATTCTGTGCCGATAATAAAGAATGCCAATTGTTCTATTCTGTTCTGTAATTGCATTTTTATTCTTGATTGTCGTAATATGCGCAATTAATTTTTTCTACAATAACTACAATAACTACAATAACTACAATAAATCGAAACCGATTCGCATACGTTATATAGTGGGTTATTTTTTGATAGCTATCTGTACAATGTATTCATTAACGAACGCAAATTTATCAAATGAGGTTGAGCTTTTGAAATCGCAGTTGTCGATTATGTCTGAATCCATGTTATCTTTAAAACACTACAGAATGGATACAGATACGTTGGCAAACGATGTGAATTATTTACGAATGATTGACGCTGAAATTAAATGGCAAAAGCAATCAGGCAAGTTTTTTGATGACGTTTATACCATGAGACTAAATGATGCAGGCAAGGTCATATTCATTGTTGATTCTGAAACTGATTATGATAGCAATAATAAATTTGAAGGCGACCGCGAAAGCCGCACGCAAATTGGCGAACAATATGACAAAAGTCTGCCGGATCTAAATTTGGCATTTGCAGAAAAAAAATTTGCTTATACAAAAAATTTTTACAATGATAAATGGGGCACTTGGCTAAGTGCATTTTACCCGATTTATGATTCTGATAATAAATTTGAAGCTTTGATTGGTGTCGATATTTCGGCAAAAAAAGTAGGAATGAATTTATTGTGGTACAATATGCTGTTGGCTGCCGGATTTTTATCACTTTACGGGGCATTTCTACTTTATAAAAAAAATCAGATGTCAAATTTTCTGCTAAATGAAAATTTAAAAAACCATTTGTTTGAATCAGAAAAAAATCTGAAATATCAAAAACAATTTTTAGCTGTGATGTCACACGAAATCAGAACTCCGCTGAATGCGATTATAGGATCGCTGCAATTGATCGAAACCGAAAAATTAAATGTTGATGTGACTGACAATATAAACAATGCTCGCGAATCCAGTCATATTTTGGCTGATATTATCGGTGATATTTTAGATTATTCAAAGATTCAAGCAGGGCAAATTCAATTGGATAGATCTGAAATTGTATTGAAAAAAACTTTTGATCAGATATCAAATTTATTCAAAGCACAGATGTCTGCAAAGAAAATAAATCTAAATTTTAAAATTGATTCTACTATCGCGGATTGCAGCTATGGTTTAGATGAAGTTCGCTTGCGACAAATTTTAGTGAATTTTATTTCGAATGCGATTAAATTTACATCGGCCGGTTCAGTTTCAGTTTTTGTAAAACCAATTAAAATTGACCAATTTAAATCAATTTTGGAATTTCGTATTATTGATACGGGTATAGGTATTTCAGCAGAAAATCAGAAAAAATTATTTCAGGCCTTTCAGCAAGCTGACTCAACGATCACTCGAAAATTCGGTGGTTCGGGTTTAGGTTTAGTTATTGCAAAAAATTTAATCGAAGCTATGGGTGGGCAAATTTATTTTGACAGCATTTTGGGCCAAGGAACAACGTTTGTATTTACTTTAAAAGTTGAAAATATAAATAAAAATACTCGCAATCCCATTTCTGAAAAAAATCGGATGAGTTTTGCATTTGAAAAATATAGCGAATTGAAAATCTTAGTTGTCGATGATGTGCAAATCAATCAAATTGTCTTATTAAAGACACTGAAAAAAATAGGCTTTCAATGTGATCTGGCAGCTAATGGCCAAGAGGCCATTTTAAAACATGAAACTGAAAAATATGACGTTATATTTATGGACTGTCAGATGCCCGTAATGGATGGGTTACAGGCCACAAAAAACATCCGTCAGACTGAGAAAAACAGTCATATATCTAAACCAGTAACTATAATTGCGTTAACGGCAAATGCTTCGACCGAAGATAAAACAGAATGTTTGGCCGTAGGTATGGATCAATTTATATCAAAACCATTCACATTAAATCAAATTGAAAATGCGCTACAGAATTTAATTGAACAAACCGATATAAATTCAAAAAGGACTGCATAATGAATTATAAACATTTATCGTTGGAGAGCTTAAAAAACCTTGAAATCATTGATCCGACACTAGCGGCGCAGATGATGAATATTTTTTTGACTGAATTTCCCGACCAAATTAAAAACATACAAAATTTAATTTCAGTAAAAAACAGCCATGAATTTGGCCGACGAATACATGCACTAAAGGGTTCGATTTCAGTTTTTGGTTGTGTTGAATTATGTACGACGTTGAAAAAAATTGAATTGCTAGCTAAGGCTGATAAATTTGATGAATCGCTGCAATTGTATTGGCCCGCTAAAAAATGTATCGATGAATTTAATTCTGAAATTCACCAATACATTTCGTCAGCGAAGCACACTAGTGCCGCTTAATTATTGAAAACGTGTTAACGATTCTTTCATTGAAATAATTTGATCTTTTGATTGAGCCATCAATACGCGATCATTGGCTATCACATCTTGGTCTGCATTAGCTACAAATTTTTCATTCGACAGCTTTGCATTCAAAACCGAAACATCTTTTTCAAGCTTTTCGATTGTTTTTTGAATACGCTTAATTTCTTCATTAAAATCAACTAGACCTTCAAGCGGAATAATAATTTTAACTTTATCGCCGCTAACGACGATTGTGCTGACAGCACATTTCATTAAATCGCCATCTTCACCTATATCACAATTTTGCAGTCGACCTAATGTCATTAATGCTGTTTTGTTGTTATTTAATATTTGTTGAACACTGGCTTGATCAGTACCCAGTCGTACAGATAATTTAATTGCGGGACTGATGCGATTTTCTCCGCGAATATTTCTGATGGCTGTAATGACTTCTTTGACAACATCAATTTCGTGTTCGGCCTGTTTGTTGCCAATAGCTAAAAATAATTTGTCATTTTCGATGGTTGGGTATTGATCAATAATGCAAGCTTCGTTTTTAATTGGTAATTTTGAATAAATCTCTTCTGTGATGAACGGGCAAAACGGATGTAAAAGTCTTACGATGCGATTGAGCATTTGGGCCATCACCAGCTGAGTTGCTTTTTTCTCGTTGGCATCACTGCCTGTTAAAATTGGTTTTGTAAATTCAATATACCAATCGCAAAATTGATTCCAAATAAATTGATACAATGCGGTCGCGGCGTCAGAAAATTTTTCTTTCTCAAGTGCTGCGTTAACTTGTTTTTCAACATCATAAAGTTTGGCAATAATCCATTGGTCAAAAACGCTGGTGTGAATTTTTTCAGGCAATGCTTTAGTGCCCTCTGGCGGAGCTATAAAATCTGCTAAATTAGATAAAGCAAATCGTGAACCGTTCCATACTTTGTTCATGAAGTTTCTGTAACCTTCAAGACGTTGTTCAGAAAATTTAAAATCTTTGCCACTAAATAAATGCGCCAAGAAACTAAATCGCAAGGCATCAGCGCCGTATTTATTGATCATATCAAAGGGATCAATGGAATTTCCCAATGACTTTGACATTTTAATGCCCTTGCTATCGCGAACTAAACCATGAATATAAACTGTTCGAAATGGAACATCTTTTTTAAATTCCAAACTTAATAAGACCATTCGAGCGACCCAAAAGAAAATAATATCGTGGCCTGTGACTAAGTAACTGGTTGGATAAAAAGTTTTTTGAGTTTCTACGGAATGTTCAGATTCATTCGGCCAACCCATTGTTGAAAACGGCCACAGTGCAGAACTGAACCATGTATCCAGAACATCGTCTTCTTGTGAAATTTTTGTGCTGCAGCAGTGTTCGCACGCTGTGGGATCGATTTCTGCGACAGTATGTTTTTCACAATCTGCACAGTGCCATGCCGGAATCCGGTGCCCCCACCACAGCTGGCGTGAAATACACCAGTCTTCGATGATGTTCATCCAATGCAGATAAACTTTGCCCCACGACTCCGGTTCAAAACGAATTATACCCGATTCAACAACACGCTTTGCAGGAATTGCAAGCTCATCCATTTTCATAAACCATTGATCTGATAACATCGGTTCAACGACAGCATTTGTTCGTGAACAATAACCGATGTTATTCATGTGTGGTTCTTCTTTGACGAATAAACCTAGATTTTTTAAATCTTCTAATATTTTTTTACGTGCTTCAGGAATTTTTAATCCCTGATAGGGCCCTGCGTTTTCATTCAGTTCACATTTTTTTGTCAGAATATTTATGAATTCCAGTTTGTGAGTTTTACCAATTTTATAATCATTAAAATCATGGGCCGGAGTAATTTTAACAACACCTGATCCGAACGTTTGATCAACATAGGTATCCGCAATAATTTTAATTTTTCTGTTAATTAAAGGAACTGTAACTGTTTTGCCAATTAAATTTTGATAACGTTCATCATCTGGGTGAACACAAACTGCGGTATCAACCAGCATTGTCTCGGGCCGTGTGGTGGCAATTGTTAATAATAAATCTGTGCCATCAACAGGGTAATTGATGTGGTACATAAAACTTTTTGTCTGTTGATGTTCGACTTCCAGATCTGAAATTGCAGATTCCAGTGGGCCGCTCCAGTTCACCAAACGTTTGCCTTTATAAATCGTATTTTTTTTATATAATGAAACAAAAGTTTTTCTGACAGCTTTGGAAACGCCGTCATCTAATGTAAAAGTCGCGCGATCCCAATCGCATGAATCACCCAGGCCGCGCATTTGTTTATAGATGCGATCTCCGTATTGATGTTTCCAATCCCAAACTTTTTCGACAAATTTTTCGCGACCTAATTGGTGTCGGGTGATGTCTTGTTTTTTTAATTCTTTTTCAACAACAGTTTGTGTCGCGATTCCCGCATGATCTGTTCCAGGTAACCACATCGCATTGAATCCGCTCATGCGTTTCCAGCGAATCAATAAATCTTGAATCGTGTGATCCAGCGCATGTCCCAGATGTAAGAAACCTGTGACATTCGGTGGTGGCAAAATAATTGAAAACGGAGGTTTTGTCGATTTATCTTGGGCTTTAAAGTAACCCGATTTTTCCCACCACTGATACGTGCGATCTTCGACATCTGTTGGGTTGTAACGATCAGATAAGGCGTTTGGATTTGCTAATTTGTCTGTTGGAATATTTGTTTCGTCATTTGTAGTCATAGTCGAGTTACACATCCTGTAAACGTTGTTTACAAAAAGATATCACGAATTTTCTTTATCAGTCACCATTTGCTGAATGCCGCCATCCACAAGATAGACGTTCGTATAACCATTTTTTTCAAGGTAACCCACGAAATTTTCAGATTGTTTGCCGTTCTGGCATAATAATAAAATCGCAAAGTCTTTAGGGATTTCTTTGTCTGTTAAAAGCTTTTCGGCTTGGTCTAAGGTCGTTAAAATTTGATGCGTTTGAATGTGCAATTTAAAAATAGATTGATACCAATGTGAAATGTCTTCACCTAAATTTATAAACATGAACGGGATTCTGTTTTTGACTAAATTATCGAATTGATAGTAACCAATTTTATTCAGCATTTATGGGCACTATTTCTGTAATTGGCTCAGTTTTCTTCCCCGCCATAGGTAATTTTGAATACACAGATAAAACTAAAACTAGCGCGCAAACAACAAATAATCCTGAAATGACAAAGGGCGATCCCGCCCATAATGATCCGAATAATAAACCACCCAATGCAGGGCCAATCACTCGACCCAATGCGGATAAACTTTGTGTTGTGCCAAGTGCTGCGCCCTGTTCATCCGGTGGCACTAATAATGAAACGCTACCCATGATCGATGGATTTGTGAAACCATTTCCGACCGCTAGAAAAGTTTGAACAATCGCCATCATCCAAATATGTTTTGCAAAAGCAATTCCAGTAAGTCCTATCGCCATGCATGTTAAACCAATACGCAATACATTTCGTTCGCCGATTTTAGGAATTAATTTTCGGACTAAAAATCCTTGGGTAATAACGATACAGATTCCAACATAGGCAAAACCGAAACTGACTTCTTTGATGCCCCAGCCGAATTTATCTTTCATAAATAAAACTAAAGTCGCTTCCATCATCGACATCGCAAGCGTTGCTAAGCCAAATGTAAAAATTAAAGAGCCAACAACCGGCATATTTATAAATTTTGAAATACTTTCGATACGATTTAACTTTTTGGCTTCAGATTTTGGTTCAGAGTTTTTATCATCTGTTTTTTTGACTAAGCTTTCTTTCAAATTAAAATATGCAAATATAAAAGTTCCAACGCATAATAATGCGACTCCGTAAGACGAAAAACCTGTGATAAAATTCATATCTGTTGAAATTGATTCAGCATAGTAAGTTAACCCGCCACCAATCGCAGGGCCAAATAAAAATCCCATGCCAAAAGCTGCACCGATCAAAGCCATTCCTTTGGATCTTTCATTGGGCGGAGTGATATCAGAAATATATGCTGACGCAGTTGAAATTGAAGCGCCAAAAAAACCTGTTAATATTCTGGAAACAAAAAGCATTTCTAATGACCGGGATTGCGCCAACAAAATATATGAAACGGCTTCACCCAATAAACAGTACATTAAAATCGGTCGGCGACCGATTTTGTCGCTGAGCTTTCCCCACATCGGAGAAAAAATAAATTGCATCAATGAATAAACCGACATTAAAAGTCCAGCTTGAAACGCACTGGCGCCGTAGTGCGTGCTGAGCAAAGGCAAAATTGGAATAATCATTCCAAAGCCCAAAAGATAAATAAATACCGTTAAAAAAATAACAACTTGTGGTTTTTTCAAGACTTTGGTCCTTTGATTTTTAATATTATCTGCAATACCAATTAGAACCGTAATAAGCTTAAAAAGCTATGAAAAAAACATCACAATTTATATTCGTATCCGTCGCCGCGCTATTTTTTCTGTCAGAAAATTCACTAGCGAATAACCCGTATCAAGTTTTTAAAAAAAATCGAATCGATTTTGATTTAACAACGAATTATTTTAAATCACAGGCCAATTTTATGGCTGATGGCAGCCAGCAAACATTGCTGGGAAGTAATTCATTTCAAAATATCGAAGTGACGCCCACATTCAGATGGGAATTGATCGAAGACATAGGCTTCATCGCTGGTGTAAATATCGCGTCGTCTGAATCAAGCGATGCGTTGTCGACCAGAAAAAATTCAACCTTAAATCGCATTGATGTAGGTGCTGATTATTTATTTTGGAATTCAGATATTCACGAAGCATTTTTTAGATTGATCTATTCACATTCATTAGAAAAAACAGAATTTAATACGGATTCAGCTTCAAATTCTGATGCGGCGACTGAAATTAAACCAGAAGCAATTATTCGGTTTAATTTTGATGGCTTGTACCCATACGCATCAGGTGGATTGAACTATCGATCCAACGGATTATCAATGTTAGCAACGTACGCAGCTGGAATCGAAGCTCGATTTTCCGAAATCGGTTTGGGTATTTCTGTGCTAGGACGATCATCTATCAAAGACGACGATCAAACAAATTCATCAAGCGTCAGAGACGCCGTAAATAACAGAGTCAATGCCGGCAGTAAAAAATATTTCGCCGTAAATCCAAATTCAACAGATTTAGAACTAAATATGAATTTTTCTGCAAATGAAAATTTATTATTTAAACTCTTCGGCGGCTATACATTACTGGGTTCAAATTCAGCTGTCGGCTACAATGCCGGAGTCGCAATTAATTTTAATTATGGTGGTAAATCTGGAAATCACAGCGTACAAAAAACAAAAAATAAAAAGCAAACAACAGAAAATTTGAATACGATTTCGCGCGAACCAACACCGACTGATTTCAAAGAAGATACGAATGATGGCGTCAATCAAGAGTACTTTAAGCCCGTAGCTCCTGTGCAGAAGGAGTATATTAACCAAGTCGATGGCTCGGCGCAAAATTTAGAAAATACAACAGCAACTGATGCCGAACTTGAGCAAATTCAAATCAAGAAAAAAATCAAAGACGGCGAATATAAAATTAAATTAAAAAAGAAAAAATAGCCGTTTAAGGCTATTCCATATCAATATTGGCCATGCGCATGCGTGGCAAAAACTGATCAGCTTGTTCAAGTAAAGATAAATGGGCTTGCGCCATCGCTTTTAAATTAGCTTCAAATTGCATGCGTGATTTTTTCAGATCAGCAATTTCGCTATAAATTTTTCGTAATGAATCTTTTGCATCACGAGTAATCATATCTGCTTTTTGACTGGCATCATTGATAATTAATTTACATTCGCGATCAGTTTCGGATTTCATTTTTTCGGTGATCGCTGTGGATTGAGTCATTGTTTGCTGTAAAAGTTGTTCGCGATCTTTGAAATTCAAGATATCAAGTTCTTTATTTTTCAAAGCATCCTTCAGCGCGACACGTTCTTGCATAAGAACTTCTAATTGCGCAGCAATGACAATTAAAAAATTTTCAACTTGATCGGGATCATAGCCCATCATTTTGCGATCAAAAGTTTTAGCTTGAATTTCAGCCGGATAATATTTCATCAGTGACCTCCGTGTTCGTCCTTGAACTGGAAACAGTACAACCCTAAGTATAGGAAATATTTTCCTGTATATCGAGAGGTTGTTTGTGTTTTTATTCTGATCTGGACTTAGGTCAGGCGGACTTTTGTTTTCCAGCAACAATATTATTTAGATCTGATGATATTCTTTCTGAAACAGAGACCATTTTCATCATTTCTTTATTTGCGCCAACAATTTCTGTAACATCTTTTGAATTTTCTTTAGCCACTTGATTCAGTCGCTCTAACATTTCACTAATTTTTTGTATGTTTGAAGATTGTTGTGAATTTGCAGATGTGATTTCAATATTTAAATCCAAAACCTTTTGAGCTGATGACGTAATCTGATTTAAAACAGTTCCACTTCTATAAGCAATTTGGCCGCCATTTTCGATTTGTTCGACAGATTTTTGAATTAAATTTTTAATATCTTTTGCAGCAGAAGAGCTTTTTTGAGCCAAAGTTCGAACGGCATCTGCGACAACGGCGAATCCTTTGCCTTGTTCACCGGCACGTGCAGCTTCGACGGCGGCATTAAGGGCCAATAAATTTGTTTGAAATGCAATATCGTCGATGACATAAGTGATCTCTGCAATTTTTTTTGATGAATTTGAAATATCAGTCATTGATGTGATCAGATCTTGTATTTCTGATTCGCCTTTTTTTGCGTTTGTATTCGATTCTTTTGATAAGTCGGAAGCCTGCTGTGAGCTGTTTAGATTAAGCGCAACAGACTTAGACATTTCTTTCACAGAGGTAACAATACTGATCAGCGAAGTTGAAGTTTTCTGAGATGAATCTGACAAGTTGTTGCCGGATTGAACGAGTTGTTCGGTCGCTTCAGAGACATGTTTGCTGGCTGTACTGAGTTGGTCTGAAGTTGAATTTAATTCTTTGCTTAAGGCGATCGATAAAAAAAGACCGATGAATATCGAACTCAGTATGCCAAATCCGACGGCGCTGAGTGTCCAAATTGTTGAAGTCGTCGCTGATTGCTGTGCTTTGTTTGTCCAAATGATGGCCTCATCTTTTTGGAGTTGTTCAAGTTTGTTCAGATTAGTAAAAAATGTATGTGCTGAGTCTTCGAGATCCGAAAAATAAATTTTAAAAAGCTTTCGTGTTTCTTCGGCTTTTCCGGTTTTGCTCAACTTAATCATTTCGTTGGCTTGATCAACAAATTTTGACCATGAATCTAACAGCGCGGCATGAAGTTCTTTTTCGTTATTGGCAAAAGGAACTTTTAAATATTCTGCATTTGAGTTTTTAAAAGTTAAAAAAGACTGATCTAAATCTTTATACAAAACATTAAAATCAGTAGCACTCATTTGGTCGTGGCCCATTTTACCAATAAATCGAACGACGTCTTTGGCGCTGCTTGACATCACTGCCAAGTTTGAATTTTGAACCATGTTGATTTGCGCAATATGATTGTATTTTTGAATAATAGATTGATTCGAAAAAAAACTAATCGCACCAATCAGTGCACCCAAACTAGAAACTGCCAAAAAGCCAAACAGTAGTTTTGTTTTAATTCCAAATTTTGTATTCATAGTTTTGCTCCGTTATATATGCAGAACTCATTCGGCAAAAAATAACTATATGTTTAGATCTTTTTAACAAACTAGATTTTAGTCTTGTGTCATAGTTTAACAAACTGATTTCGATTTGCCGATTCCCCAACTATAGAATAGCATTTTTGTGTCGCTAAAAATAAAAATTCATTTATTGAGGAATTAAAATGAAAAGTACAATCAGAAGTATAGCAGTTTTAACTGCCTTGCTTTTATCAACACCTGTTTTTGCAGGTAAAGTTGATGAAGTCAAAAATGCAGTCAAAGAAAAGTGTAAAATTGATTTACCAGCCGCTCAGATTTTAGAATCTGTGATCAAAGCTTACGATTGCAATGATGGAGTGGACGTAAAACTTGAGGGTTGTACGATCAAGTGTTTAAAAGGTAATGCAGGAAATGTAGTAGGTGGAAAATGAAAACAAAATTACTCTCATTGTTAGCAGTATCAGCTTTTATTTTTGGGCATGCAGTTTCTGCAGCTGAAACAATTGAATCTACAGATAGTCGATTGTCTAAAATCGAAGATCGTTTGCAAGAAATCGAAATTCAAAAATTATTGAATAAATTTTCATTCTCGGGTGTTTTTATAAATCGATACGAGGCATACAAGACAGAATATGGTTTGCCAGCGACAGTGGCCAGCAAAGACGAACTGAAACTTTATAGCACATCATTCGCTTTAAATGTCGATGTAAATGTCAGCCAAAAAATAAAATTTTATTCAACATTAGCAATGAGTAAGTTTTGGAATAACGACGGTCGAAAAGAAGCGCCAGGGTATTGGTCAGCCTCTGAAGCCGGAAGTTCTGTTTACGGTGGTTCTGCACCAATGTTTGATCGTGCGTATATGAGTTATAAATTTGATTTTCCGCTGACTTTTGCAGTTGGTCGTATGCCAACAAATAACGGTTTGCCGATTAATCAAATGGATGGATTATCAAGACAGGGAACATATCCAAGACTTGCATTCAATGCGATTTTTGATGGTATTGCTTTAGTATATGATTTTTCAGATTTATTACCCAAAGATCACAATTTATCAGTGCGCGCATTTTATACTCCGTACATGAATGTTTCGGCTATCGATAGAACGCGACAATTGACAGATTCAGGTAATAAAGTGGATTCAAATACGCCAATGTATAGCTTGTTGACTGAATACTCAGTGTCGAATTTATCTTGGGCTTCGAAAATAAATTTCACACATATGTTAAACGATTATCGTTCGTTTTATTGGGATGGATTCAATAATCCGAATGATCACACAATTTTAAATCCAAATAATCCACACTATGAAGGTGGATTCAATATGGGCTATGTCGGTATTGAAGATATTGCTCATGCAGGTCTGAATGTTTCGGCGAGTGGTTTATTTTATTGGTCAAAAAATTTAGATGTTGTTGGAGCTACAAATCAATATAGCACTGCATATTTATTTGCGGCCAATCAACAAATTGGTGATCAGTGGATTATTGGTGGAGAATACATTAAAACAGATGAAAATTTTTATTTAGATGAATGGACATATTTAAATATTAATCCATTTTATAAAACACCAAACAGCAAGGGAACACATTTATTTGTATCTAAAAACTTGGTACAAAACTTGGTTGCCCGACTGGGATATTATCATTTAACGGCAGAGCCTTGCGGTCCTGCAAGTGCGAATCCATTCTCGGTGAACGAAGTCAAATCAGATTCGTATTACGTGAATTTAAGATTAGATTTTTAAGCTAAAATAAAATTTTATTCTTATAAAAAACAGAGCCAAGTGCTCTGTTTTTTATTTTTGTAGATAGGGTTTAAACCAAACTCTGCTTTGAAATTTCCTTCGACCTCATTGACGCCTTTTCAAAGCTAATTCGTAATGCGCGTTCAATTTCAAGTTCGCGCATTGAATCAAGTCCTGCGGCAGTAACACCTTTGCGTGATGTGACTCGTTGTTGTAGTTTTTCAATTTCAACACCAACCGATTGTGCCGCCAACATAGACGCGCCTAAAAAAGTTTCGATTGTCATTTTCTTTGCTTCTTCGGTTGTGAAACCGCGTTCTTGGATCCAATCCTGCCAGTACATCATCATTTCAAAAATAAAACCTGTGCCGCTGGAACATGAAACCATCAGCGCATCAAATTGATCTTCGGTTTCGACAGTTAAAACGTAACCCAGGCTGGACATTAAATCTTGAACGATATCGATCGCAGATTCTTCGTCGGTTTGCGAATATAAACCGATGACTCCGCGACCAATGAGCGACGGCGTATTCGGCATGACTCGCATGATGCGGCCGCGTGGAATTAATTTTTCAAGTTGATCCGCAGAAATTCCTGCAGCCAATGAAATAATAATTTGTTCGTCGCGAAAATGTTGACTGATCTCTTCGACGGCTTTTGGAAAATCTTGAGGTTTCATTGCTAAAATTACAACGTCACATTCTTCAACGATCGGTTCGTTCAAATCATAGGTTTCGATATTGTACAGTTCACGTAATTTTAATAATTTACCTGGCGTGCGGTTAGACACAAACAATTGGTCATTTTTAATAATTTTTGATTCCATCAAACCCTTGATCAGCGCTTGCGACATGTGCCCGGCTCCGATAAAACCAACTTTGATTCTTTTTAATAACGGATGAGTCATTTTAAAATCCTTTCGCCAAAAAGTATTGTGCCCAGCCTGATCCATGTTGAACCTTCGCTTAAGGCGACTTCATAATCATGACTAGTTCCCATTGAAAATTCATGCAGGTTCAATTTTTTTCCAATTTCAAAACATTTTTTAAAATAAAATCGATTTTCTTCAGGATTATTTTGTAACGGTGGCATTGTCATTAAACCTACGAGCTGAATCCCCATCAGCGCTGACAGTTTTTGCCAATGTTCATTCACAGAAATTTCATCAAAGCCCGATTTTGAAACTTCATTGGATAAATTAATTTGTATAAACACCTTTTGAACATGATTGATTTCTGAAGATTTTTTTGAAATCAATTCTGCTAATTCAAATGAATCGACCGAGTGAATATAGGCAAATTTATTTTTCAGATATTTAACTTTATTTTTTTGCAGCGGGCCTATCAGGTGCCATTGAATATTTGTGGTAGATAAATTTTCGATTTTATCCAAGGCCTCTTGTACATAATTTTCACCAAAATGAATTTGGCCGTGTTGATTTAATTCGATAATTTTTTCAATGGGTTGCAATTTGCTGACGGCCAATAAATTTTGATTTTTTTGTAATTGATTTCTTACGGATTCGGCTGAGAGCTTGTGCGTTTGAACTGCCATGAATTGATTGTGAATAGTTTTTCAAGCGCTTGCAAGGGAAGTCCGACGACGTTATTGAATTCTCCAGAAAAACTTTTCACAAATTTTGCACCAATGCCCTGAATGGCGTAGGCTCCGGCTTTGTCCATGGGCTCTTTGGTTTTGATGTAATCCCAAATTTCGGATTGAGTCAGTTTATGAAACTCAACTATGGTTGTCTCGATATGAGACACTAATTTTTTTGTTTCTTGATCAATTAAAATAATTGCGGTTTTAACTTCATGAGCTCGACCAGACAGTAAATTTAAAAATTCAAAGGCTTGATTTTCGTCGTCGGGCTTGCCAAGTGCAACCTGATCGATGCAGACCATTGTATCTGAAGCCAAGATTATATGCTCTGGACCAAGGTCTATGAAAGTTTGCTGGCAGGCTATTGCTTTTCGTGTCGCAATATCAATTATTTGATTATCTAGACTTAAATTTATCTGTGGAATTTCCGATACATATACTGGAAAAGGAATAAAAAAATAATGAGCATTTTTCAGAATTTCAAAACGACGCGGAGATTGCGACGCAAGAATTAAAATTTTTTTCATATTTTTTTATCATACCGAAACGAGGTTTAAATGGGTAGCGCAGAATTAATGTTGTTCACAGGTTTATTATTAGCCGGTGGTGCAGTGTATTTATTTTTGTCTTCGTTACTTGCGGGTAAACCTGGTGAAAGCCAATTGTCATGGGCCAGCGGAACAGAACCCATTAAATCAAAAAATGGCGTGATCAATTTATGCAGACCATTAGTGCATCAATTTACAATGCAGCATGCATCAAAAATTAAATCTGAAAAATACAGAAAAAAAATTCGTCATTTATTAAAAGTCGGCGGATTATCCAGCGAATTGAACGAAGACGAATTTATTGGGCTACAAATTTTTCTAGGTTTTGCGATGCCCGTATTTTTATTGATCATGAATTTTTCTTTAGATTTAGGATTTTCACCATTCATGGTGATCGGCCTTGGTTTTGTCGGATTTTTTATGCCAGAAATGCATTGCAAAGGTTCAAAGAAAAATCGTGAATTATCAGTGCGCATTGATATGCCATTTTTTATTGATCTGTTGGCCTTATCCGTCGAAGCAGGTTTGGATTTTTTCGGTGCTATTCAAAAAATTGTCGACAAAGCCGAAGGTCAAGATTCTGTTTTAGCTGAAGAATTTAAAACTGTTCTAAAAGATATTAAAATCGGCTCTTCAAAAACAGATGCACTGAAAGAATTAGCTGCACGTTTAGATATGCAAGAAATGACCAGCTTCGTTGCCGTATTAATTGATGCCGAAGCCACGGGTGCCAGCATTTCACAAGTTTTAAAAGATCAGTCTGTGCAAATGCGCATGGAGCGATTCGTGCGTGCAGAGAAAGCCGGCGCACAAGCATCGCAGTTAATTTTAATTCCGTTGATGTTATTTATTTTGCCTGCTGTTTTTATCATGGTTTTTGGTCCCGTTGCAGTATCTGCAATGTATGGTGGTAAATAAAATGGCCAAACTTTATAAAATTACAAAAAATTTAAACAATGAAAAAGCAGAGCTGCTGATTGAAAATTTAGAAATTATCGATTCGTTTTTTGGTCGCGCAAAAGGTTTATTGGGTCGAAAAAATTTACCAATGAACCGAGCTTTGTGGTTTCGGCCTGGTAATAATATTCATACTTTTTTTATGAAATTTACAATTGATTGTATTTTCGTCAATAAAAACTATAAAGTCGAAAAAATTTTCCCAAATGTAAAGCCATTTCGAATTATCGGCCCAGTCTGGAAATCCAACTCATTTATTGAATGTTCTGAAGGCTTCATTGAAAAATGGAATATCAAAGCAGGAGACCAGTTGCATGTGGTCAGTTAGAATTTTATCCGGCGCACAGACCGGTCAAATTTTTGATTTAAAGCTTGGCAAAAATACATTTGGCCGTGCCCAAACTTGTGATGTGAAAATTCAGTCGTTAGGTATTTCAAAAGAGCACTGTGAAATCCATGTCTATAAAGACAAGATGATGATTGTTGATTTGAAATCCAGTAACGGAACGTTTGTAAATGGCGTTAAAATTCAAAATTCAATTGTTCATTTGGGTGATAAGCTCAGTTTATTTGATGTGATTATGGATGTGATTCCTTCGCCAGATATCAGGCCGAAATCCAGTCCTGTGGTTCGAACGCCCCAACCACCAAGACAACAACAGCAATTGCAAACTCCAATTTATCCAGCGATGCAACAACAAATGTACAATGTTGGAATGCCAGGGGGATTGCAGGGTGCAAATGCTTTTCAGCAAAATGCACAAATGCAATTTCAGCAACAGCAAATGTATCAACAAATGCCGCAAGCATCAAATTCCGAACAACCCACAGCAGCAATACCAGCCACTTCATTGGCTGATAAAATGGAAGCTTTTATTGAACGCGCCGTTATGCCTGCGATTTATAAGTTATCAATTTTATTACCTTTCAAACAAGTGTTGTTAGGCTTTATTTTAATTTTTATTATCGGCGTGACATTATTGTCGTTGATCCCCTTAAATACCGTTACAAAAGAATCTAATTTTAATGAAGCCAGTAAACGCGCAAGATCAGTAGCCCGCGCATTAGCGAGAGTGAACGAAGTTGCTTTATTGTCAGGGCAATTAGGCAGTATAAATGTTTCAGATGCGCTGAAAGAAGACGGCATCAAAGAAGCTTTTATCATTCAGCAATCAGACGGTGCAATTATTGCTCCGTCTGAAAAAGCAGGGCGCGAAGCTTCGAAACCGTTTATTACTCAGGCCCGTAAAGAATCAAAATCTGCCGTAGGTGTCATTGATTCAAATACAATCGGAGCCACGCATCCGATTGGTGTGTATGATGCGAACACAGGCGAATCTGTTATTAAATATCATGCGATTATTTATTATGACATCAGTTCGCTGGGTGTGGATCAGGGGCGTATAATCAGTTTATTTATGCAGACATTGTTGATTGCATCCATTTTGGGTTTATTTTTATATTTTATTTTTGCCAGATTAGTTCAGTACCCGATGACATCGTTAAATCAGCAAATCGATCAAGCGCTACGTGAAAAAACTGATCGTACCGAAGTTTTATTTGATTATCCTGAATTTCAAAAAGTTGTTGCGAATGTAAATTTGATTTTAAACCGAATGTGGAACGGTGTTAGCGATGCTGATTCAACTAAGCCACAACAAAATCGTGATTTGGAATACATCAATATGTTAGAAATCGTGACTCAACCTGCAGTTGTTATTTCAAACCAAGATATCGTTATTGCGATGAATTCACAATTTGAACAGTTATCACAAATGAACAAAGAAACTTTGATTCAGCAAAATTACAATACGATCATCGATCCAGCATTAATGCAAAATATCGAAGCTCTGATTGCGCGAGCAAAAGCATCGCCGTACGAAAAACACACGGATAAAATTCCGTTTTCGCAATTTGAATGTACAATTTCAATTCAAGCCAACTTAGGTGCTGGTGGCGAGCCTGAATATTATTTTATGACCTTAGCAAAAATCGAGGCTGGATAAAAAATGTCAGCAGCATTGAAACTGAAAACGCAGACTGAAATTAAGCTTGTGATCCAAAAAGGTCCACATGCAGGTCAGCGTTTTTCATTTTCAAAAAAAGAAATCACAATAGGTCGTGCCCCAGAAAATGACATCGTTTTATTAAATGATCCATTGATCAGTCGTCAGCACGCAAAAGTTGCTATCATTGGCGGCGACGTTGAAGTTATTAATTTAAGTCAAAAAAATTCAATTTTAGTTGCCGGTGAAAGTGTTCAGAAGTGGAAACTGGTTAACGACAGCACATTTAAAGTCGGCGATACAGAATTTCAAATTCAATTTGATCTAGGGCAAAGTGTTGTGCCTGTTCGACCAAAACCGGCTTCGCCAATGTTGCAGGTTGTAAAGGTGGCAGCGCCGGCTGCAAATCCTTTGGCCGCAAATAAATCTGTAGCTGTCCAAAATAAAAATGTGGCCACAAAGCCAAACCAACAAATGCAACAGCAGCAAAAAATGCAGCAGATTCAATTGCAACAACGTCAGCAGCAACAACAATATCAAATGCATATGCAGGCGCAGATGGCTGCGGGAGCTCAGCAAAAAGCAGCAGCACAGAATGATATGACATTAGCGAATCCAAAAGTGCGTTTTTATGCACTGATTGCTATCGGTTTGGTGATTGCGGCTTATTTTTATTTGAACACCCAATCTGCGGCTGTGAAAAAAGCAGAAGAGAAAAAAACAATTTTGAAATATGAAGATGACGTAAATAATAAATTAAATGCAAAAAGTGAAAAAGAAAATCAGAAAAAAATTGAAAAACTTTACGAGCAAAAAAATTCGCCCACAACTTTGCGCGCCGAAGAAAATTTCATCAAAGGGATGCGTGATTTTCAATTGGGGAATTATGCTCGTGCTCAAGAATTTTTTCAGGTCGTATTAAATTTGCAATCAGGGCACGAACTGGCCAGACGACATCTTTATTTATCAAAAGTTCGCTATGATGAGGTCCTAAAAGCAAAATTAATGCTTGGAGAAAGTTATTATCAGAAGCATAATTTCAGAATGTGCCAATCTTTGTATGAACAAGTCTTGAATATGCTCCAAGGCAAAAGTAGCGATCAAAATTATCAACTGGCAACTGCGATGGCTGAAAAATGTAAATTGGCCTCAGAGGGTATTCGTTAATGCCAAGACTAAAAATTTCACTTCGTGGTGCGCAGATCAGCGATATTGGTCTAAATCCGGATCGTGAATATATTGGTGGTCGCAAAGAAAACTGCGATATCAGATTACAAGCCGAAAAAGGAATTTCTCGAGAACATTTTAAAGTTAAATTCGAAGATAACCATTGGGTTGTTGCTTCCTTATCGAGATTTGGTGAAATTTACTCACAAGGTCAACGCATCGAAACTTTTAAACTTGAGCATGGATTAACATTCCAAATTCCACCGTATGATTTTCAATTTTCAGATGTGCCAGAATCGCACATTGCTTCCGATCAGCCCGCGCCAGAAATCGGCGAAAACGAACGAACAGTCATAGGCGCCACACAGCAGACGCCGTATATCAAAATGCTGAATTCAAAAGGTGATGTTCGTGAAATGTTACGGCTTGAGGTCGGTGATACATGGGCAGCGGGGCGAGATCCTTCGTGCCAAATTATTATTCCTGATCAGCGCGTGAGTCGCAGACAATTTGAAATTCGAAAAATGAATGGTATTTATACGGCCATTGATTTAGGTAGCGTCAATGGAACTTTTCTAAATGGTTCCCCGATTTCATCGACGGATCCACAGTCTTTAAAAAGTGGTGATTCGATCAGCGTTCTTGATAATATTATGTATTTTGAATTACATGATCCAAATTTTCAGTACCGTATGGATCGGATTGAAATTCCTGCGTTGCAATTGGTTCAAGAAAATTCAGATGAGTTTGCGCCTAATGACCAAGACGAATATATAAATCCAGATGAAGTTCCGAATGATCCAATGATGTTGCAAAATATTGATCAGCCTTATGTGGATCAAATGAATCAGCAACAATTTGATCCAAATGCGGGCCCATTTACGGGTATGCCTCAGGACTCTCAAGACCCGAATCAATTTTATTCTTTTCAACAAAATCCAATACCACCACAGCTTACAGGTTGGCAAAAATTTAAAAATAATAAACCGCTCATGGCAGTGGTGGTTTTATTGTTTTTGGGTGGTGCTTATTTTGCCAGTGAATATTTAAATCCTCCTGTTGCTCCGCCCAAAATAGTCGTCAATATGGACTCCACAGATCCATTTTCCAGATTAAAACCCGAAGAACAAAAAACAATTAAAGATCTGTACAGTTTGGCACAGAAATCAATGCTTCAGCAAAAATATTCGTTCGTAAAAGAAAATCTTGATAAAATTCATCAGATTTTGCCAACGGGTTATCAGGATTCAAAATCTATTCTTGATGAAGCGACAACGAGCATTGAAACAATATACAGCCAGCAAGAGCAAGAACGTCTGGATAAAGAAAAAGCTGAACAAGCAAAAAAAATTGCTGAAACAGTTTTAATTTGTAAAAAATTAATCGGTCCTGATGTTGATGTTGAAAAAATGCGGGCGTGTTTAGCTCCGATAGCGTTGATTGACCCGACAAATAATGAATATATAAAATTAATCGGCGAAGCCGAAAAAGTTGTGAACGATAAAAAAATGAAAGCCGACGAAGAATTAAATTATCAATCCCAAGTTAAAGGTCTGGATGATTTATATGACAGAGCCGAAAAAGTTCAAGCTGAAGGTTTTCCGTACAAGGCGATTAAAGCGTATAAAGCAGTTGTAAATTCAGCGTTGCCAGATCCAAAGAACATCAAAGTTAAAGCAAAAAGTAAAATTACATTTATTGAACAAAAAATTGAATCTCGAACGGCGCAAAATTTAAAAGAAGCAGATGTTTTTTTACAGCAGGGTAAATTAAAAGATGGTATTTTAGCATTACGTGCTGCCTTGGTGTATGATCCTGAAAATAAAACTGTGAAAGAAAAAATAGATAAAAACACAAACGAGCTTCGTCGGCAGCTGATGGTGATGTATCAAGAATCGGTCATTGATGAAAATTTTGGTCACATCGACGGAAACGACACGCGCCCCGGAGCCAAAGACAAATGGAAAAAAATTATTGAATTGGATTTGGACGATGGCGAATATTACCGGAAAGCATTTATTAAATTACGTCGCTACGGTACTTTTTGATGAAATCGCAAATAACAGGTCACAGCGACAAATTTAAGTTTCCAGCCACACAAGTTTATTCTTTATTAGATGATCAGCTGCATATTTTTTTACGATCGTGGAATGGTAATGATGCAAATCAAAAAGTGATTGATGAAATTAATCACTTTTTATCAGCTGCGAATGCAGACCTTGAAGTCACTACACCGTTTGAATTTATTGAAAATTTGTCTTCGATGGCAAACAAAGTTCGCATTTCAATTTTATTAGCTAATGATGTAATTTATAAAACTGAAAATAAAGAAAAATATTTGCAAGGTTTTGAATTAGCGATTATTTTTAAAAGCCAACAAGAAATTGTCTGGTCAACAGTAGGTCGTTTTGAAATCAGGGCTACTAAAAATCAAAAAAATATTTCCGTCAGCCATGGTGGACAATTTTTAGATGATCAAATTTTGTTACCAGTGTCATTATTGGGTATCGACCGAGAACCGCATGTTCTAACGGGTTCAATATCAGTTAAAAATTTAGATTCGTTACAAATCCATTCGGATTTTGATGAAAAAGCGACTTCTTGGTCGGTAGAAATTTCAGATTTTAATTAACGGGAGATAGTCCCCAAATATTTTCCAGCCCAATGTTGATATTTATTAAATGGTCTGTTGTGATTATTTTTTTAATTTTTGTATTCGGAAAAGTCGACAATTTTTTTGTTTTTCGAATCAGGGACAATTCAGATCTGGCCTGAACGAATACAGTTTCTTTTTCGGAAAATAAATTTGTCAGTTCACTACGATCGGTCAGTGTATTATAAATTTCAGGTTTTGTGCTATCAATGTAGAGGTCTTGTTTTTTTAAGATAGCAAATTGAGCCCAGCTGACTTTTTCGGACCATGTGTTTGGTGCTTCAATGAAAATATATCTTTCTGGATCCGGTTTAAAATCTACGGCTTCATTTTTAATTAATTTCTTTATAATGAGTCCAAGATCAGCCGTCTGAATGAT
>JAYTMM010000050.1:0-4166 GCA_043728555.1 Pseudobdellovibrionaceae bacterium | reverse complement strand
CATTATGGGTTTGCCATTTTTTCCTCAGCATTTTGTGCAAGGACAAGAAATTCATTATTATGCAGTTCAAGCAGATTGTGAAAAAATGATTCGTGGTTTGTTTTCTAGACCGTTGTTCCCGATGAGTTACGAACATTTGGCGTGCAAGATTCATTTTCATTCAATTCAGCCTTACGAAAAAACGCAGATCAATGGTTTTGATGTGACGCCGTACAAATTAGATCACCCAGATGCTTGTTACGGTTTTCGAATCGAGAAAAAAGGCAAAGTTTATGCTCATGCCGTCGATCACGAAGCTGATCGTATTTCTGAAGCTGATTTGGGGCCTGATGCCGGACTTTTTAAAGGCGCAGATTTTTTATATATCGATGCGCAATACCGAGAATCTGAAATGACCGAAAAAAAAGGGTGGGGGCATGGAACTTTTGATCGTGCTTTTGAAATTTGTTCTATTTATAATATCAAACAAGTTTTGTTGGCTCATCATGATCCTGGTTTTTCTATTTCGGACATTCAGAGATTGGTGGATGAAGCCAAAATCCAATTCGAAAAAATCAGTCATTCAAAAAAAATCGAAAATTTAAAATGGAATTTTGCCTATGACGGGCAAACAGTTGAAGTTTAGTTGAATTGACAAAATTATTGTCGATTTGTTGTCACAACAGTTAACAAAATAAAATTCATTAAAGCGATCTAGACCTTGGTCCGATACCTAAGTTATACGAGCAATTGCTCATAACAAAGGATGTTGAACATGAACCAAATTCAAAACAAGATCACACAAAAGCGATCGATGCTGAAAACAGCTTTACTGAGCATGGTTTTATTAACAACATTTAGTTGTACAAAGAAAGCTTCAGTTGCGACGAACACTCAGAGTTCGCAAACTGACAGTTCATTCAGCTCAGATACAACACCGAATCAACCGACCGTATCTGCACCCGTATCTGGGCTAAATCCGGCGTTAAAAGTTTACGGAAATTCTGTGCTTGATAGCACAGGCTTGCTGGGTTTGGGTGGTCAGCTGCTGAATGTCGGCATTGATCCTTTTTCGCAGGCGTTTGATATTGGACTAAAATTGCCAGCTCAGTTTATTTTTTTAGCGCGAACTTTTTTATTAAAGTATCCAGAAATTAATACATCCATTGTTAATGATGCGACAGGAGCTGCTGTTCTGCATTTAAAAGTACCATTGGTTAATGTCATCGCTGCATACAAAAAATGGAAAGACAAACAGGGTTCAAATCCAAATGTATCAAATCCAATTCCTGATCCTGAAATTCCAAATGTATCAAATCCAACAACACCAGTGGGTCCAGTCGTGACCAATCCGACAACATTAAAAGGTCATTACTCGGGTCAAATAGATCCTCCACCGCGCGAAGTTCGTTTGCAAAATCGTGATACGCGTTTAATTGAACAAGGTTTTACGCCAACAGGTACTGATGCGGACAATGCTTTAACAGGTGGCGGCGGTCTTGACGGTGGAATTTATTTAGCAGGTGCATTTCAATTTGATGTAGATACAAACGGAAATATTACAACGGGTGAATTCGTAATCCATGGTTACTCATTTCCCGTATCAAGCGGCCATATGCGAGCTGATGGTTCATTCGAAATTGATGCCAGCCAAGTTCCTGTTCGTGGTCGTTGGAATGGTATATCATTTGATTACACACCGACCTATGCGACAGAAGCTGCTCGTGGCAGTAAGGTTTTAGAACCAGGTCGTGAATTTGTTTACGGCGACATGGTTGGAACATTTACACCAGCGCCGTAATTACATAGACCAAAGTCGTGTAAATCACAGATTGGCTTAAAATATTAAATTTTTATACTGAACAGGCCGATCTGACAAATATGAAACATAAAAACATCTTTAATTTTTTATTAGCCGTGATCTTTTTTATCAGTTGGTCTGATTTAGCGCTAGCACAAAACAGGTCAGCAGCTGCAGCAAAGCCAATCGAAAAATGTGATATTCAAAAAATAATTGATTCAACAGAAGTTATTAAAAAAGAACACTCTTTAAAATTACAAAGTTTTGATCCAAATTCAAAAACTGTAAAAAATAAAATTATCACTGACGGAGTTTCGACAAATATTTTCTTAGTCAAACTTTTTGCTGCTCAAGAAAGTTGTAAAAAGAGCAGTGATGATGATAAAAAATGGATTAATTCAGAAATTGAAAAAAACACGAAGCAATTAAAAGTATTTACGAACTCGTATTGTAATTCTGTCATGATGCCGGGGAGCAGTACGTCAGCAAAGGGTGATGCTGAAACTGGTGAATTAGGCGCTGAAAAAAATGGTTGTAAAAACAATGCTGAACGCCGCATGGTGAATTTTGTTTTTAATGTGTGTACACCAGGAAGTGCTGATTACGATTTGAAATTATGTGAATGCCATGTTCAAGATCGTGGTAATGCGTGTTTATATGAAAAAGACGCAGCTCAAAAATTAATTAAAAAAATTGAAGCTGTAACAGAAGACAATATATGCGATGAAAAAACTCCGCAAAGTAAAAGTTCATTTTTTGATAACCAAAATTTTATCGATGTATTAAAGGTTGGTGCAGCAGCGTTAGTTGCATTTTTGATTGTTAAAGCAGGTCTGAAATATTTCAAAGCCAAAGACAAAAAAAATGCCGAGACACTAGCTGCAAATGGTGGAGGACCAACTACGGGCGCAATTACAACCGGTGGTTTGTCAAAAAATTTCAAAGGCAAATTTAGTGGTTCAGTCGACATGCCAAACCACGAAGAGCGAATCGCCGGACGAAACAAGGCTTTAATTCATAATGGAAAAACAATCACGGGCAATGATGATATTGATAATGCAACTCTTGGCGGAGGAACACCAGATGGCGGTATTTATATGGCCGGTTCATTTGAATTCACAGTGGATGCCAACAATGTAATTACGAGTGGAACATACATCATTCATGGTTACCCGTTGAAATTGGGTGGCGGAAAAATTAACAGTGATGGTTCGTTCACTATTAATCCAGAAGGTCTTGAAGTGAGTGGTAAGGTCGATGGAAGTGGTCGAATTTCAGGTATGGTTAATGAATATGCCATGGACTGGGTTCGTGGTTATATGAACGGAACATTTACTCCGAGTAAATAGTTTTATAATAGCTAAAGTCTAATTTTATATTTGCAATTATTTGAAAGTGAGATCTGACCGTGATTGTCACTTATCAAAATGAGAATTTTTTCACAATCTTTTTTATATTATTGAAAATACAAATGAATTTTCAGTTTCTCAGTCTGAGGCTTTAAAAGTTTGTCAGGCATCTCAATCTAAAACATTTTTTTTATTTAAAATACCTCTGTATTTTTAGTTATTTGCAATGTTTGCACCAACCTGAGACATGGCTCAGGAAGTGCTTTATATCTGTATGTAACTAAATAAATTCCTGCAACACAGGATAAATAAAGTTGGCCAAGAAGGTTAACTTAAACGGAGGTTCTTATGAAACAGGTATCTTTAGGAAAACAAAAATGGTTTTTAACAGCGGCTTTATTTACAGTGCTTGCTGGCAACTACGCATTTCAAACATCGTCTAAAAATAGCGGTGCATTTGACCTGTCATCAGAAAAACCCACATCCGTTGAAGTCGCTTTGCAAAAACGTGAAGACGATCGTGATAAAGAAATGGCAAGATTATTAGGGTTGCAAAAAATTGAAACTGCAAAAACCCAAGCGGCAACAACAGCTGCGGGAGCATGCAAAGATTGCGGCGAATCTGCTGCACCATCTGTTTTATTAAAACTTGAAGACTATAATAAATTAACGGCTCGTATTGCAGAGCTTGAGAAAAAAACGACAGAGGCGGCAAAGCCCGCTGAAGAGAAAAAAGAAGACGCCGCAAAACCAGAAACTCGTGCTGAAAAACGCGATCGTTTAGCCCAAGAAAAACGTGATAAATTAAAAGAAAAAGAAGACGAGCGCGTTGTTAAATTCGAAGATAAAATGCAAGACATTCAAGATAAATGTGAAAAAGATCTTCAGTGTTTAGCCACAGAATTTACGACAGCATTAAGTAAATTTGATGGCAAAAATTCAATCCCTAAAGGTGTTGTAAATAAATTTTTTAAATCAATGATTAGCGCACCATTGGCAAGATCACTTTATACAGATGGTCCAAACAGCCAAGCCGC
>JAYTMM010000049.1:0-28954 GCA_043728555.1 Pseudobdellovibrionaceae bacterium | reverse complement strand
TTTTTTTCTCTACTAAAAAAGACATATTGTGCGGAGATTTAAAATCACCTATGCGTGGTGCATGAACCTGCGCATTCATGATCAATTCTTCTGTGGTTTTCAAAATATGTTCAGTGTTATGGTTCATTGCATCGGTCTTTAGAAATTCTAAAACGCGATTGACTAAATCAGTCCGGTTTTCTTTTGAGTGAAATCTGAACATCAGCGAATCGTTACAGTCCGCAAAAAGTTTTTGATTAAAAGTTAAAAATTTTATGGGTTCTAGAAAAATTTGATCGACAGTTTGAATTTTTTCAACCAAAGGTATTTTTGAATTTTGCAGAATATGTTTAATGTCACGGTCAAGGCACATCTGTATCATTTGCTGTGGTTTTATATTGTCTTCGATCAGAATACATTCTTCTTTGTGCGTCGATAAAACTAAGTCTTTGATCGATCCGACCAGTTTCATACGACTTTTGATTCGTTGATTTTCGTCGGTGATGATTTGCGCTCTGTCGGCGAGTGTGAGTGCGTAACTCATATAATCTCGATATGGCAAAGGGTGACATCATCATCTAAATTTTTTTGCTTATTATAATCAAATAAAAATTCTATGACGTTCGTAGAAAAAATATTTAGATGTGTTTTTTGATTCGCAAATTCAATCACATTTTTATAAAATGAGCGTTCAGTCAATTTTTTTTGATCAGCATTTTTTAAATCAAAAATACCATCTGTGTACAAAAACAATCGCTGATAGGGTAAAAGTTGAATGTGCTTGGATTGATAAACCGTATCGCTGGATTGGCCTAAACGAGCGCAGGTTATTTCATTCAAAAAGACCAGCTGTGTTTTCTCGATTGGAGTTGAATTTAAATCTAAAATAAACGGCGCTTCGTGCGAAGCATTGATGTATTCGGCCATATTTGTTTTTTTATTTATACGAATATAAAACGCAGTCATCATGACTTTGTTGCGACCGACTTCGCAAAGGGCTTCATTGATTTTTGTCAAAGTATCAACGGCTGATAAATTGAGTTTCGCAGTTAACGTAAACGCCGCCTTTATGGCGCTGGTCATCAGTGCAGCGGGCACACCATGTCCTGTGGCATCAGCTATGATGACATTCACACTATTTTCATCTTCAGAGTGAAACCACCAGTCGCCACCGCATTCTGTGGCGGGTCTGCAGTAGCCTGCAATTGAACAGTTTGCATAGGTTTGATTGGCACTCGGAAATAAATTTTCTTGAACCAGCTGAGCCGTTTTCAGTTCATTTTCCATACGTGCTTGTTCAGCAGTTTCGTTCATTAATTTTTTAATTTGTTTAACCATCTGATTAAAATCATTTGATAGCGATGCGATTTCATCTTTGCCCGTGACATTGATTTCAGTGTCAAGTTCGCCGGCGGTTACTTTTTTCGTCGCGATGACCAATTGATTTAACTTTTCGGTTAAATATGTAGCTGATAAAATACCAACAATCACAACCAAGCTTAAAATCAAAATAAAACTTAAAACAGATTTTATATAAATCGTTTTCATCACCGAGAACGCCTTGTTTTCAGATACTAAATTTAAAATTTTAAGCTCAGTGCCATTGACCGTTGTCATTGAATAAATCCAAGATTCGTTAGAGCTTGATAGCAGTTGGCCGGATTGTAAATTAGACCATTTTTTTGTTTTATTTTTAGAAATAAATTCTGCGAAAAGATTTAGATTCTGTGACGTTCCGGTCAACGTATTCATGTCCGCATCTAAAATAAAAGAAAATTGTTGGTCTTTGTTCAGATCATCGACCTCGTTTGCGATTTCAGATTCAAAAGCAATAATTGTGATAATTTTTTCAGGTTCAGATTGATTTAAAATTAATTGATAGAAAATTTTCTCATAAGAAAAAAATAATTTTTGATCAATATGTTTCAAATTTTGAACTTTTTGTAACAAAATTTCATCTAGAGCCGCATTTCGAACAAAGTCTGGCTGTGTAATTTCTGAAAGCGAAATTAATTTATGATCTTTCAGCTGTGATATCGAAAAATACTGAATAGCTTTGTGATCAGATGTGTTTTCAGAATCTTTGCTTTTTTGTGATAAATTGGCAGCTTGCATGTCGATTGATTCAATTTCGCTTTGTAACTGATGCGACAATGTTTCTGTTTGCGAAGTGATGACGTCATATACGTATGAAATTTTATCTTTTTTGAATGTACTGGTGATCATATACAATAAAATTGACGACGAAATAAAGACGACAATAAACAACAAAAAAATGATTTTAGTTTTCATCTTAAACATGTTTACATTGTAGAGTTAGGCTTGCATTTTGGCAAACCAGACAAAAGTCCAAACTCTACGCTATAAACTCTATTTGTAATTTAAAACATCTTCGGGCCAGTTGTGTTTTGGATACCGCGCGCGCAAATCTTTACGGACCTCTTTGTAACTGTTTTGCCAGAAATTATTTAAATCATTTGTAATTTGTGCGGGCCGCATGTTCGGCGCCAGTAATTGAATAGTATAAGGAATTAATTCATTTAATATTTTAGGCGTATGATGCCATTGAAAAAAATCTTGTATCTTTGCCGAAATCATTGGGGCCTTGGGGTCTGAATAATCAATTTGCACGACTCGACCAGTAGGTAACTGTACAGAATCTTTGAGCTGTGAAACATAATTTTTCAAGTTCTCGGAAATTATATCATTCAAATAGAAAACAAAATCGACGGCCATGAATTCCTGAAAATCTGCGATGTGATCTGTAAGTATTTTTGAAAGCAAAATATCAAAATTGTCTAAAAATATAAAATCTAAGTCAGATATTTTTAGAATTGATTTTTTGTCTTTTAAAAAATTAAATTTAATGATTAATTTGTCATAGCTGTCATTCAGCCGTAAAAAAGCAGATGGTGTTTTTAATACAAAAAGTTTCCAATTATTTGCAAGTTCTGATTGTGATAATGTTTCAGGACTGGATTCTGTAAACACAAATTCGCCGAACTTTTGCACCGTGCGCTTCATAAATTTGTGTGTTTCTGGTTTGTATTCGATTTTGTCTTCAATTTGTAAGTATTTTTTTAAAATCAAAGTGGCTTGGCCACGCGAATAACCAACTCCCAGTTGCACATTGGTTACAGATTGCGATTTTTCAAAACCCGACAGCGCAATAATATAATCATTTGCAATTTTATCAGATTGTATGGCGGAGCTGTCAGAAAATTCAACACCACGCCCACTGGCAGACAGGCCGTTGCCATTTGTTTTTTTTAAGCAAATACGTTCAGGAAAGTACTTGGAAAAAATTTCAAGTAGCGCCGATTCGAAATCAAGCGAATGCTCAGGCGTGTATTTTTCAGCCAGTTTTTTTAACTGGGCTTCAATTTTTTTTTCAGTCGTGGCCATAGGCAATGCAAACAAATAATCTAAATCCGTATTCAGATCATACGGATTCCATTTGGCGCGTTTTGAAATATCAACTGTTTCAAGTTTTGCAAAAAAATGACAGGCTTGATTTTTTAAACCCGCACGGCACAATTCGTAAAATAAAAGAGCATTCATCAAATCCAGCGGTATTTTTGATATTAATTTTCCGCTTGCAGTAATAGTAAAATCTGTGTTTATTAAATTCCAAAGTAATAATTTTTTGATTGCGACATCTATTTTTTGCGAATCGGGTTGGTCAAGCCAGCTGAAATTTAAAAAATCAGTTGTGCCCAAATCACTCAGCAGTAAAATTTCTTCGAGCAGATTCGATTCTAAAATTTCGGGCCGTTTTTGCTCAGGCATCGACCTATCATCGATTTCATGCCACAGCTTAAAACAATATCCCTCGCCAGTTCGCGCGGCACGACCTGCGCGCTGAATTGCAGAAAATTTTGAAATACGGACTGTTTCGAGTTGCGAAAATCCCATTTTTTTTTCGCGGACTACGATTTTTTCAAGACCTGAATCAATCACGCAATCTAAATCTGGTAGGGTTAATGACGATTCGGCAATATTTGTGGCTAAGATGATTCGACGTTCAGAAGAAGTTTTATTCAGTATCCGTTTTTGTTCAGCAAGTGTTAATCCGCCATAAGCAAATTCGATCTGTGTATTTGGCAAAACAGGTTTTAAAATATTTTGTGTTTTTAATATTTCACGAAAACCTGGCAAGAAAATGAGGATATCTTTTTTTGATGTCTTGTAGGCTAAAAGCGTGACTAGTTTCAAGTTTTCATAAAACTTTGAATCACAAATTAAATTTTGTGGATTTTTTTGATAAACAATATTTAAAGCGAAAGGTTTTTGATTGATTTCAATGAGATGATGTTCGCCAAAATATTTTTTTAATTTTTCTGTATTTAGCGTTGCTGACATGACAATAATTTGCAGATCGTTGTTTAATATTTTTCGTTCAAAACAGAGGCCTAAAATCAAATCTATATTTGACGATCGTTCGTGAAATTCATCTAATATGATGAATCCGACATCGTTCCAAAAATGTGGGTCTTGAATTTTTTTTAGAAACAGACCTTCTGTCATAAAAATCAATTGAGTTTCTGGGCTGAAATTTGAATCAAAACGAACTACGTATCCAACATCAACGCCAAACTGCCAATCATTTTCAGTCGCAATACGGTCACAGGCGGCTACGGCAGCTAAACGTTTCGGTACAATGACAACTATTTTCTTTGTATTTTTTTTCTGCCTGAGCGCCAGCAGTAATCTGGCTGGGACGCGCGTGGTTTTACCAGATCCCGGTGAAGCTGATAAAATAACCGGATGGTCTGAAAATATTTTCTGGGTAATTTCGTCTAAATGTAAATCTATCGGAAGCGCAATCATCGGCAAATCTTTGTTGGCATCATTATTTTTTAATATCAATAGCAGGATAAACCAGAAGCATAAATTCAGCTTTTTCAAATTTTAAATTTTGTGAAATATAGCTTGGTCGTCCCTCAAGAACATGTTCGTTGTCTTGTGACAGATTCATGACCAGCAACATGTCGCGTGCACCAATATTTTGTACGCACTCTTCAACGGTTTTTTTGAGTCGATAGGGTGTGTCCATTAATATAAATGCATTTTTTTCGGTTTTTAATTTGGTCCATTCAGCGGCGCGAGATTCATTTTCAGCAGGTAAAAAACCACGAAATAAAAATTGATATAATCTGACTGAACTTAATGACAGCAAACCCATCAGGGCCGATGCGCCCAATACGGATTTAATTTCGATATTTTGTTTTCGACATAAGCGAATCAAATCATTTCCGGGATCGCAAAATGCAGGTGTTCCGCAATCTGAAACTAAGGCCACTGTTTGTTGGCGACACAGTTCAAGCAATTCATTTAATTCGTCTGGCGTTGTGTGTTCGTTTAAAACTTCATATTTTTGGGCCTTGATATCATGAACTTTTAAAAACCGCGAAGTCTCTTTCGTTGATTCGCATAAAATGATGTCTGCTGTTTTTAAAATTTGCAGTGCACGTAAAGAAATTTCAGATGTATCACCAATCGGTGTGGCTATGACGTATAACATCAAGGGCTCTTTTCTAAAGAAAAATTTTCGATCGTAATGACGGGGACAGAAACTGTTTCTTTGCGTGAATGTGTTGTATCCAAGTAAACAATTTTCAAATCAGGAACCGCTGCTCCAATCGCATTAATATTTACGGGTTCGTTTTCGAAAAAATAAATTTTTGGAGGATCATTTTTTTCAGATGACATTTTTTTAAAATCAACGACCCAATCTAATTTAAATTTGTGATCGTCCATGTCTTTGTGCGGTTTTAAATGCAGATGTTGATCTGATTTAATTGGGAATCCCCACTTCAATAAAACTTCATGAGTACCTTGGCCCAGGCGTGCGATATCTCGGCCTGTTAAATAATGGATATCAATTTTATTTTCAAACAAAGTCTGTACGAAATGCACAGCGCCTAAGTACGGAGTATCAAAATGCAGATATTGATTTGTAAAAAATTTTTCTGTCCAAAAAGAAATTAATTTTTGATGTAGAATTAAATTTTCAGTTGATTTTTGTGACAGGTCATAGCCTTCGCGAATTAAAATTTCTTTAAGGCCCCAATCTTTGGGGTGAACTTTTATTTTAAACAAATCAGGTTTTTTTTCAGCGTCTGCAAATTCTTTTAAAATTTGTTCTGTACGTGGGGCCACATTGAAGAGTGTTGAGTCTAAATCAAATACGCAAATTGTGCGCACAGAATCAGCATCCAGCTGAGCTTTTGCAATAGGTTTCGTCAGTATTTGGTTAAGAAGATCAAAGCTTTTCATCAATTATTTGAGTATTGCGTGTGAATCTCGGAAAGTAAATTCTTTTCGCGAAATTTTGATCGAAACGCTTGGAATCACAAGTGTTCTTTGTTAACTTCAGCGCGAACCAAAAAACAGTGTTTTTTAAACCAAAAACATTCAAACAAATACTCTACGAGGAGACCGTATGAAAAAAAATTTATTGTTCGCAGTTGTTGCCGTTGCTTGTGCGCTAGCGATGACATCTTGTACAAAAAATAATGCAGAATTAGGATCTGAAAAAAATCCAATCAAATTACATTTTGTTCCTTCTGTTGATTCAAAAGTGATCGAATCAAATTCAAAGACATTCAAAGATTATCTGGAAAAAGAAACTGGCTATAAATTCGAAGTGACAATTCCACAATCGTACGTTGCTGTTGTAGAAGCTTTCGGAACAAAGCGCGCTGATATTGCAGCGATTAATACGTTTGGTTATTTAATGGCAAATCAAAAATATGGTGTCGAAGCAAAAATGACAGTGATTCGTCACGGTTCTTCGACATACCAATCGATGTTTATCGCAAAAACTGACAGTAAAATTAAAACGATCGAAGATTTGAAAGGTAAAAAAATTGCCTTCGTCGATCCAGCATCGACATCAGGTTACATTTTACCACTTAAATTATTAAAAGACAAAAATGTTGAAGCCAAAGAAACTGTTTTTGCTTTGAAACACGATAATGTTGTGTCGATGGTTTACCAAGGTCAAGTTGATGCAGGTGCTGCATTTTTTTCGCCGTCGCATAAAAATGACAAAGGCGAAAACGAAATCGAAGACGCTCGTCGTTTAGTAAAAACTCAGTACCCTGATGTTGAAAAGAAAATTTCAATCATCAGTATGTCTGAAGAAATTCCGAATGATCCGTTTGTGTTCCGTAAAGATTTAACTGAAGAAATGAAAAACAAAGTGATCGATGCGATGATGAAGTTCGTTGAAACACCCGAAGGTAAAGATGCATTCAAAGCAATTTACGGTGTAACAGCTTTGAAAAAAGCAACGGATGCAGATTACGATTCAGTTCGTGGAATGTTGAAAACTGTTGGCAAATCAGCTGACGATTTAATGAAGAAATAATTTAAGTATTTAGTTTTTAAATTAAGAGTTAATTAAAAATTTTTAAAGGATCATGTATGTCAGAAACTATTTTATCCATAAAAAACATTAAAAAAACTTATCCCAACGGTGTGCAAGCGCTGAAGGGTGTTTCGTTTGATGTTAAAAAAGGTGAATTCCTTGTGATTATTGGATTAAGTGGTTCTGGCAAATCGACGTTGTTGCGTTGTTTAAACCGTCTGCATGATCCAACATCGGGCGAAGTCATTTTTCATAACAACAATCAAAAAATTGATATCGCAAAAATTCAAGACAAAAACGATATACGAAATTTAAGAAAAAGTATGGGCATGATTTTCCAGCATTTTAATTTAATTCCCAGACACACAGTTTTAAGTAATGTACTAATGGGAAAATTATCGTACATCGGAACATTAAAAAGTATTTTCGGTTTATTTTCAGAAACAGATATTGCCGATGCAATGAAATATTTAAAACTTGTCGGTATCGCTGACAAAGCCTATATCCGCGCCGATCAATTGTCGGGCGGACAACAGCAGCGCGTAGCAATCGCCAGAGCCTTGACACAAAACCCTAAAGTCTTATTGGCCGACGAACCTGTGGCTTCATTAGACCCTGCAACATGCCATACGGTGATGGATTATCTGCGTAAAGTGAATCAAGAATTAGGAATCACGATTATTTGTAATTTGCATTTTTTATCGCTAGTTCGTCAGTATGCTACTCGTGTGATCGCGCTTAAGGGTGGAGAATTAATGTACGAAGGTGATCCTAAAAATATCGACGATGCATGGTTTGAAAGAATTTACGGCGCGGGCGCCAAAGAAGTTCACATTAATTAATTTTTAATATTTATTTTTTTTGGAGTCATAAAATGAACAGTCAAAGTAACAACAGCACATCAAATATTCGCAGATACATCTTGGATGGTTTTACGTTTGCATTTTTAACGTTAGTCGTTTTATCAGTTATTTTTAATCCCACCGAAGAACAGCAATTAAATTTATCGCAAAATGCAATTATTTTTTTCGTGGCCTATTTCGTAGGTGCGTTGATCAGTCGTTTCATGAACGCCAAGGGTATTAAAACTTTAGGTGAATATTTATTCGAACCTTCATATAAAAAAGCGCTTGAAACAAAACCGATGTTTAAATCATTTTGGGGTTGGCATTTAACAGGCTTGCTTGTTTTATTATTCATCGTTGGTTTATTTAAAACTAAATTTTCAGTGATAGAATTATTAAATGAAGACGGTTTTAACGGTGCAAAACGATTATTTGCAGGTATCGCTTCGCCTAATTGGCAAATACTACCGCGTGCAGTCTTAAATATTATTGAAACAATTTTTATGGCGTTTATGGCTACGGCTTTGGCAATACCCTTCGCATTTTTTCTAAGCTTTGCCTCGGCAAAAAATATCATGACGGGGAAATTATTTTGGATTTATTTAACGATGCGCACGATATTTAATGTGACCCGTTCGATCGAGGCTTTGTTGTGGGCGATTATTTTTTCTGTTTGGGTTGGCATAGGTCCGTTTGCGGGAATGTTGGCCTTGATGATTCATTCGATCGCATCGCTTTCGAAACAATATTCAGAAATGGTTGAAACTGTTAATGAAGGTCCGATCGAAGGTGTTCAGTCTTGCGGAGCGAATAAATTGCAAACGATATGGTTTGCCATTGTACCACAGGTTGTATTGCCATACATTTCATTCACTGTTTACCGTTGGGATATTAACGTGCGTATGGCGACCATTATTGGCTTGGTTGGTGGTGGTGGAATTGGTACGATGTTGATACAATACCAAGGTCAAGCGATGTGGTCCGAAGTTGGAACAATCATTGTTGTGATTGCTGCCGTTGTTTGGATCATGGATCAGGCATCTGCGTACATCCGTGAAGCCCTAAAATAATTTTCAAATAAACGTCAATTTTTTTTACACATTCGAATACATTTTAGGCCGACCCAAAGTCTGTCGATAATAGTCTTGAAATAAAATTTCAATAAAAAATTTTCAAGGGAATATTATGTCGACGTATTACATAGCACACCAAGGTCAACAACAGGGTCCATTTTCAATTGCAGAAATTGAAATGAAATTAAATTCTGAAAAATTATATTGGCACGATTACATTTATGACGACAAATCTGAGGACTGGGTTTTTCTGATGGAATTTTCAGCGCTGACGAAAGTTTTTAATAAAAGCTTTGAAAATCCAATTCGTGAAAATCCTAAGTTATCAAAACCAGAAGCTGATCCGATGAAAAAAAGAATCTGGTACGTGTTGAAACAAAACAATAATTACGGACCATTTTCTAAAACTGAATTAATACAAATGCTACAGGGTAAAACTCTGCATGAATTTGATTTTATTTGGCATAATGGGATGTCAGCATGGAAACGTTTGGCCGATGTGAATGAATTTTCGGTCAGTGAAATTCAAGCTGTATTTAAGGCTGCAAAAAATAGCAAAGATGATTCGGGCAACAGTATTTTTTTTAGACGCAAGCACGTACGAGCAAAATTAAATTCACAGGCTGTCGTGCATGATCATAAAAAAATATATAAATCTGTCGGTGTAGAAATCAGCATCGGTGGCGCAGGGCTTATGATAGAAAACGCGAAATTTGAAAAAGATCAGCAAATTTATTTACATATTAAGCCAGGCCAGAATGTTCCGGCGTTTAATGCGATTTGTAAAATTGTCAGTCAAAAGGGTAATATGTATGGTGTTCAATTCGTAAAAATTTCAGGCGCCGCAAAAAGTTCAATCACTGAATTCACAAATCAATTTGAAAATAAAAAAGCCGCTTAATTAATTTTACGAATTTTGTTTAACGTAAAGGATTAAAAATGAAAACCACACAAATCATTTTACATTACACAGTTACAGTGGCCTTGGCGTTGCAGTTTTCAGGATGTTCAGGGCGCGCAACCAGCTTTGCATTGCCATCAGAGCAGGGTGGTTTTTCAGGGCAAATTTTTTATAACAACAAGGTTGATATTTTATTTGTTGTTGATAATTCAAAATCGATGTTGCAATACCAACAGCGATTATCTGCACGTATGACTGATATGGTTTCGACATTAAATAATTTAAAAATGGATTACCGAGTTGCAGTGACGACATCGACGATGGCCAAAGACACCGCGACGTATCCGATTTCAAGAAAAATTGTTGGGACGCCCACGTATTTAACAGCCGCAAATATTAATTTGCTGACAGAAAGAATTATTGTGGGCGAATCAGGTTCTGATTTGGAACGCAGTTTGGATGCAATGACATTGGTGACATCACCCAGCTATTTAAGTTCGATTGGTTCAGATTTTATGCGTACAGATGCTTTGTTTGCCGTGGTTTTTATTAGTGATGAATTGGATCAAAGCAGTGAATTTGGAAACGCAAACTCTGCAGATTTTATTAATTTATTAAATTCCAGAAAGCCAACATTTGATACAGGTGCAAGAGGTTGGATCGCGAATTATATCGGAATTTTAACGAATCAAAGTTGTGATAATTTGGGCGGATTTGTTGCGATTGGTACGCAATTTATTGCGCTGGTGGATGAATCCAAAGGCGCAAAATCTTCGATTTGTAATGCTGATTTGTCGTCGGCGGTTTCAAATATCAAAGCCCGTATCATCGATCAAATTACAGCTTACAGATTCAAAGACATTCCGAATAAAGCATCGATTCACGTAACCATCGCGGGTCGCGCAGCATTTGATGACGCCATCAACGGTTGGACGTTAGAATCTGAAGTTATTGGTACTAAAACAATTTACAGTCTGAAATTTCATGGAACATCGATTCCAGCGGCCAATGAATTTGTTGATGTGAAATATACTCCGGCTGGAGCGACATAAATTTATCGACCTGCAAAATTTGAAAATACAATGCCAAGTCCAACGCGGTTCCATTTCACGTTGCCTGTTGATAAGCTTGTTGTAAAAGTTTCAGTTGAATAATCAACAACGATACCAATTTTATTTTTCAATTGTCGCATGTATTGAATTGAAAAACCGCCAGTGGCTTTATAAACGGCCGATGTGCCTGCAAAAGTAATTTTATCTAAGTTATAGGTATCCGATAATCTGTAAACTAAACCAAAACCATTTTTGCCATCATAATATTCAAGGCGAACGCCGGGCGCAGAGCCTGATCCCGATAAATTTGTACCAGCAACAGATGTGGGGTCAGTCGTTTGCCCAGCCAACATGTATTCATAATTTAATCCCAACCGGAATTTTTTCATATTAAAACCTGCAAATAAACTGATCGGGGTGAATAGCATATCGCGATCAGGCGCATCAGATAAGCCGTTACCCATTTTACCCGTGCCGACCAAAGCCATTAGTCCGTATGAAAATCTTGAGCTGCTGGAACCACCACTGCCGCCACCTTTTTGCGCGTACGAGCCAGCTGAAATAAAAATTGTTAATAAAAATAACAGAGCTAATTTTTTTGTAAATATATTTTCCATAAACTCCTCGAGAGATGTGATTTGCTGCCGTTTATAGTATAAATGAATTTTTTAGAATGGAGTATTTTGAAATTAAACGTCTTGTTTTGAGCCAGACCTTTGGCGTGTAAAAATCACGTTTTAATTTGAGACGTGATTTTGGTCAAAAAAAAGGGAGCAAAGATTTCTCTTTGCTCCCTTTGAACTTATTGCTTAAGACTTATAAAATTAATTAACCTTCATTAAATTTTCAACAGACAATTTTGCACCTGTTAAAGTTTTTCCAGTCAAAGATGGAATTGGCTTAGCTGAAGATAAGATAGCATCCTTAACTTGTTTCCAGTTTTTTTCTGGGTGAGCTGACCAATATAAAGCGGCAGCGCCTGCAACGTGCGGACACGCCATAGAAGTCCCGTCCCAGTTCGCGCCTAATAACTCAATCACAGTGTCTGAGTAATGATTGCCAACTGTTGTTGAAAAAATCTTTACGCCCGGTGCACCGATATCAACTGATTTTGCACCGTAATTTGAAAACGAAGCTAAACCATTTGCTGAATCAATTGCAGCGACAGAAATAATATTTTCGTGCGGATAGCTTGCAGGGAATGCGGCTTTTTTTGGATCGCCATCATTGTCGTTTCCAGAATTTGCAGCAGCAGCAATAAATAAAACATTTTTATCCATCGCGTATTGAATTGCTTCTTGCAATGCTAAATTGTCAGCAGCTTCGGCTGGATCTTCGCCTTCAGAACCCCAAGAATTCGAAAGAACTTTGGCGCCGTTATCAACAGCGTATCTGATCGCTCCGATGGCTCCAGTTGTTGTTCCGCCTTTGTCTCCAATAAATCGCATCGCCATAATTTGTGCGTTTGGATTCATTCCTGAAATACCTTTGCCATTACCGCCCTTGGCGCCAACGTTACCCGCACAATGAGTTCCGTGGCCTGGGTTTGCACCATTCATTAGGTCACCAATATTAGTTGACGCTAAATCATAAGGTTTGTTGTCGTTATCTAAGAAATCCCAACCAACAACATCATCGATAAAACCATTTTTATCATCGTCGATTCCGTTATTTGGAATTTCATTTTTATTTCTCCACATGTTCGGTAATAAATCTTCGTGCGTGTAATCAACACCCGTGTCGATAACTGCAACAATAATTTTTTGGCCTGCATTGATTTTTAATGCATTTTCTAAACCGTTATCAACCATACCCCATTGTTTTGAAAATAATGGATCGTTACCTGTTGTGTTTGCCGGAGCATCAGGAATCGCTGGATTGTCAGCAGGTTTTGCTGCGGCAACATCTATTGGTAATGATTCGATATATTTCATTAAGGCTGCGTTTTGTTTCGCTTTAACTAATGAAGGATTCGAATACACATTCAATTTGTAATTCGGTTGAACGTGCAGAACTGAACCGTTGGCTAAAAAGCTTTGGAACTGTGATGCTTGAATATTTCCTTGAACAGAAATCCATTGTGGCATGACTTGTTTGGTATTTAAGCCTGCTGAATTCCATGTTTTGACAGTTTTCTCTGTTGAAATTGGTGATGCTAATTTAATTAGCAATTCCGCTGCAGATGCCGTTGTTGATAGGCTCATCGTGAGCACAATCGTTGATAAAAGTTTTTTCATTTTTCCCCTCCGTGAATGAAAATCTGTTTTGCTTCTTTTTTCTTTACTGTGACTAAAGTCTAGACAGTGTTTTCTTGATCTACCAAATGTTTTTTTGTGAAAAACTAAATTATTTAAAAAACAAAGCATGTGCGTCGATAATTGAATCGTGAATTTGTCAAATGCTTACAGCTATTGTCTTCATAAATGATTTTTGCCATGATCTTTATATTGTTAAAAAAATAAAAATAATAATCTTTATTTAATAAGGAAATCATTTCTATGTCTGAAGATAAAAATAACTCGGCAACAGATGCGGCCACGCACGAACTTGCAAAATCTTTTGCGTTCACAACAAAAATTGATGCGATCGCAGCATGGGGTCAACGAAATGCTTTGTGGCCTTTGCCTTATGGCACAGCTTGCTGTGGAATTGAATTAATGTCAGTGATGGGTCCGAAATATGACTTGGCCAGATTCGGTGCCGAAGTTGTTCGTTTTTCTCCGCGCCAAGCAGATTTATTATTGGTCGCTGGAACAATCACTGAAAAAATGGCGCCGATCTTGGTTCGAATTTATCAACAGATGCTTGAACCTAAATTTGTAATTTCAATGGGAGCGTGCGCAAGCTCTGGTGGATTTTATCGTGCGTATCATGTGTTGCAAGGTTGCGACAAAGTTATACCAGTTGATGTGTATGTTCCAGGTTGCCCTCCAACACCAGAAGCAGTTCTGGACGGTGTCATGAGTTTGCAAAAAATGATCAAAGACCGAACGCCGCGTCCTTGGCGCGACAACTGGCAGTCTCCGTTTGAAATTAACGGGACAACGGTGCCGAATTCGTTGACGTCGTCGAACACTTTTATTCCCAGAGGTCCACGTATATGAATCACTTCGTAACTTTACAAAATGATTTAGTTTCAAAATTTGGTACCGATATTTTTATATTTTCAACATCACCAGTTGGTGATCATGTTATCGACACCAGTAAAGAATCGGTCCCTGCACTTTTAAAATATTTAAAAGAATACGCAGGATTTAATTTTTTGATGGATGTGTGCGGCGCTGATTATCCGACGCGCGCAAAACGCTTTGATGTTGTGTATCATTTATTTTCTACGACTGGCAGCCGCAGATTGCGTGTGAAAGCGCAATTATCAGAAGGCGAATCTGTTGGCACAGCAACTGTGATTTGGAAATCTGCGGATTGGTTCGAGCGTGAAGCGTTCGATATGTTCGGAATTTTATTTGCTGGCCATCCGAACCTCAGAAAAATTTTAACTCATCATCAATTCGTTGGTCATCCACTGCGTAAAGATTACGAAGCGGACAAACAGCAACATTGTAATTCTGTGACGCCGATTCGTTTTGATAATACACCGGAACAAAGCGGCGACCAACTTGATAGCAAATACATGGCGATCAACATTGGTCCGTCGCATCCAGCGATGCATGGAACACTCCGCGTGATGGCGGAACTTGACGGTGAAACAATTATTCGTGCTGGCTGTGAAATTGGTTATTTGCATCGTTGCTTTGAAAAAATGGCAGAGACTCATCCTTACAACCAAGTCATTCCATACACAGATCGATTAAATTATTGTTCAGCCCCAATGAATAATGTGGGATATTGCAAAACAGTTGAAAAATTATTGGGCATTGAAATTCCACAGCGTGCGCAAGCGATGCGTGTAATTTTGTGTGAACTGTCGCGAATTATTGATCACACAGTTTCAGTTGGTACTGGAGGCGTGGACCTGGGCGCATTAACTGCGTTCTTTCACTTATTCACGTACCGTGAAAAAGTTTACAATCTTTTTGAAAAATTATGCGGAGCCAGATTGACAGTATCAATGACTCGCGTCGGTGGAATGGCTCAGGACGCGCCGGACGGTTGGTTCACAGATGTTTTAAAATTCTGTGATGAAATGAGTGACGGTGTTGAAGAGATCAATAAATTAATGATCGGCAATAAAATTTTCATGAAACGCACCGAAGGTGTTTGTCCGGTCAGCGCCACAGAAGCGATTGATTGGGGATACACGGGGCCGTTATTGCGTGCATCGGGTGTGAATTTAGATCTACGTCGAGCAGATCCCTATTACGGTTATGAAAAATTAGATTTTGATATTCCAGTGGGTACAAAGGGCGATATTTATGATCGTTATTTAGTTCGTATCGAAGAAATGCGCCAATCCATTCGTATCATTCGCCAAGTTTGTAAAAATATGCCAACAGGCGATTACACAGTACGTGATAAATCAATTGTATTGCCAGAGAAAAAAGATGTTTACGGAAACATCGAAGGTTTAATGAATCATTTTATGTTGGTGATCAAAGGTTTGCGTCCACCGGTGGGTGAAATTTATGATGCCACTGAAGCTGCAAACGGAGAATTGGGATTTTATTTAGTCAGTGATGGTTCAGCAAATCCATACCGATTAAAAGTACGCCCGCCATGTTTTGCAATTTATCAATCGTTCCCAACAGTGGTTAAGGGAGCCATGCTTGCTGATGCTATTGCCACAGTCGCAAGTATGAATGTTATTGCTGGCGAGTTGGATCGATAGATTTTGTCGAAGACGAATAAAGGAATAGATATGTTTCAATTATCAAATGATGCTAAACAAAAAGTTCTGACAGAACTCAAAAGATACGAATCAAAACAATCGGCCGTATTGCCAGCGTTGTACATTGGTCAAAAAGAAAACAAAGGTCACATCACACCCGATGTGATTCGTGAATTATCCAAAGTCATGGAAATTCCAGAATCGCAAATCAACGAAGTTTTTACTTTTTATACAATGTACAACAAGTCTGAAATTGGTAAAAACCACATTCAAATTTGCAGAACATTATCGTGCATGTTGAATGGTTCAAACGAATTAACAGAACACATTTGTAATGAATTGCATGTGAAATTGGGCGAAGTTTCTAAAGACGGAAACTTCACAGTGACCGAAGCCGAATGTTTAGGTTCGTGCGGAACGGCTCCGATGATGCAAATTTCAAAACAAGACGGCAGCAGTCGTTATTATGAAAATTTAACGAATGAATCAGCAATGAATATTTTACGAGGACTAAAATAATGACGGCTTCAATTTCATCACAAGAAACAAAATATTTGTCCGAATTTTATCATCTTCCAGAATTTAAAAATTTGGATGGTTACAAAAACAACGGTGGCTATGTTCAATTGCCCAAAGCATTAAAAATGCAACCGCAAGAAATTATTGATCTGGTCAAGGCTTCGGGATTGCGTGGCCGTGGCGGAGCAGGATTTCCGACGGGAATGAAGTGGGGATTTTTACCAAAAAATAATGAACCACGTTATTTATTATGTAATGCCGACGAAGGTGAACCCGGAACTTTCAAAGATCGCATGATGATGGAAAAAGCTCCGCATCAGTTAATTGAAGGTATGATTATTTCAAGCTTCGCAATCGGTTGTAAAAAATCTTATATTTATGTTCGCGGCGAATACGACGATTCAATTGATGCTTTAGAAGCTGCAATTGCAGAGGCTTACAAGGCCGGATTTTTAGGTAAAAATATTTTAGGTTCTGGTTTTGATCATGATATGGATGTGTACCGCGGGGCCGGTGCATACATTTGCGGTGAAGAAACAGGAATGATTTCGTCACTTGAAGGCCTTAAGGGTCAGCCGAAATTAAAACCTCCGTTTCCAGCAATTCAAGGTTATCTCAAAAAACCAACGATCGTAAATAATGTCGAAACATTGGCTGCTGTAAAATATATTTTACGTGACGGCGCAGCTGCGTACAGAAAATTTGGAACTGAAAAATCTGCGGGCACAAAATTATTTTCTTTATCTGGAAATATTATGAAGCCCGGAAATTATGAAGTTCCATTGGCATTCCCACTGAAAGACATGATTTACGGTCTGGGCGGCGGAATGAAATCTGGCAGAAAATTAAAGGCCGTCATCCCCGGTGGATCATCAGCTCCGGTGCTTACAGGCGAAGAAGCTGAGCGAGCATTGCTTGATTACGAATCGTTAGCGCAAATGGGAACAATGCTTGGATCAGGCGCAATCATCGTGATCGATGATTCAAAATGTATGGTCGAATGTCTTGCGAATTTAATGCATTTTTATCATCACGAATCATGTGGTCAGTGTACGCCGTGCCGTGAAGGTACCGGATGGTTGGATAAAATCACAACTTCAATTTTAGCAGGGCGTGGTCGTTTATCAGATATCGAATTATTATTAAAAGTTGCCGATAACATGAAAGGCAAAACAATTTGTGCGCTTTCTGATGCTGCGGCATTACCCGTATTAAGTTTTGTTCCAAAGTTTCGTGATGAATTTGAATATTATGTTCGAGAAGGAAAATCTAAGGTCAAGGGCACAGCCTTTAAAACTCCGTCATATCTTTCAGCAGGAGCACACTAATGTCTGAAGCAGTTGTAAATAATCAACCAGAGAAAAAATTAGAAACTAAAATGTTGAATTGTAAAATCAACGGCGTTGCACTTTCAGTCAAAGAAGGTTCAACAATTATTCAAGCCATGTACGAAAACCAACAAAAAATTGCGCATTACTGTTGGCATCCAGGTTTAAGCATCGCCGGTGTTTGCAGATTGTGTATGGTCGAAGTCGCAGGAAATCCGCGTTTACAAATTGCGTGTAACACAACTGTGACTGAGGGCATGGATATTAATAACACATCACCCAAAGTTATCGAGGCCACAAAATGGGGGCTTGATTTTCATTTGATTAATCATCCGTTGGATTGTCCGGTGTGCGATCAGGCGGGCGAATGTGGCCTGCAAGATCAGTACATGGAATTCGGCCAATACAATTCTGAAATGGCAGAACCAAAAACTAAAAAAAATAAAGTCGTAGACCTTGGGCCTACAATTGTTTTGGATTCGGAACGTTGTATTTTGTGTTCTCGCTGTGTGCGCTTTACAGACGAAGTTTCAAAAACAAATGAACTTGGAATTTTCAGTCGTGGTGATCACGCTGAAATCGGAACTCATGCCGGAAAAAAACTAGACAATAAATATTCGTTGAACACGGTTGATATTTGTCCGGTGGGCGCATTGACATCGAAAGATTTCAGATTTCGTCAACGCGCATGGTATTTGAAAGACGCTGAAACAATTTGTAACGGATGCTCAACAGGATGTTCGACAAAAGTTTATTTTAACAAAGAAGGTTTATTCCGCGTTAAACCAAAACACAACGAAGCCGTGAATGGCTATTGGATGTGTGATGACGGACGTAACACGTATAAATTCGTAAACAAAGAATCGCGACTTACAAAATCATATCAATTTAAAAACGGAGCATGGGGGCATGAAGCCACTGCGGGAGCTGCTGCAAAATATTTAGTTGAAACAATGAAATCTGCGAAAGCTGATGAAATTGCATTGGTTTTAACAGGTCAACACACGGTCGAAGAATATACAGCGATTGTTGAAATGTTTGTAAATCAATTGAAATCAAAGAATATTTTTCATTGGAACAATAATGAATCCACTGCAAATGATTTTGACGGATTGTTAATTCGTGGTGATAAAAATCCGAACACCAAAGGTTTGATCCAAGTTTTGACTCAAAATGGAATTTCAACAAAATGGTCTGATCTTGAATCACAATTATCAAAAGGCATTATTAAAAATTTAATTGTTGTGGGCCCTGAAAATATTCCGGTGTACACAGATATTGAATCAAAATTAAATTTATTTTCGCGTGCTGAGCATTTAATTTATTTGTCATCAGCCAGTCTGCCGCAATGGGAAAATATAAAAAATTTGAAACACGTCACAGTGATTCCGATGAAAACATATATCGAAAAATCTGGAACATTCATCAATCATGCGGGTCTTTCGCAAAAATTTAACAAAGTCACAACGGTCGTCAGCGAAGCTTTAACTGTTTCTGAATTTGCACAAATTGTTTCGGGCAGTGATTTGAAAATTGAAAACTTGTTGGCGAACAGTTTATTTATGCCGACAAATCAACGTGCAGATCAGGTGACATTAGAGCACCGTAAAAAAAATGAATTCGTATTCAACAGGGGGCAATTTTAATGTCAGTCGTAAAAAATGATTCACAATCCAGCCAGTGGTATTTGCCAGGTATTTTAACCGGTCTTGGAATCACAGCTAAACATATGTTTAAAAACCTGTTTAATCGAAAACAAATGATTACAATCAATTACCCCGAACAAAAACACGAATATTCACCGCGCTTCAAAGGGAATCATGTTTTAACAGTTAAAAAAGACGGGTCACTTCGTTGCACAGCATGTATGTTGTGTGCGACAAATTGTCCGGCTGAATGTATCACGATTCATGCGTCTGAACATCCAGATGCAGCTGTTGAAAAATTTCCGATCAGTTATGAAATCGATATGTTACGTTGCGTGTTCTGTGGGTTTTGCGAAGAAGCCTGCCCAGTTGATGCAATTCGCTTGGGGCCTGAATGGCAAACACCCGGTGTGAACGGTGCAAATTTTAATTATGACATTAAACATTTGGCTTATCGTGCGAATCTGAAGGGTGGAGTTCAGTCAGTTGTTGATGATCAAGAACGCCACAAATCAGGGATTTAATTTTATATTATTAAATCAAAGAATAAAAAAGGGAACTAACCGTTCCCTTTTTTATTAGGAGCGCCAAAAACTTTGATAATATCTGACATTACTTTTTGATCTTCAGGTGATAATTGTTTGAATGCTTTTTTGTAAATCAGGTTATTTGTGTGAAATGATTCTGTTAACATTTGAGGAGCAGTTCGTGACGGGTCCAACGGGTCCATCAAAACCAATGCTTTTAACACCGAAACAACTAATGGCAAATTATTTTCAGTCAATAATTTAACTTCAGATAATTTTTCGATACCATCAAACGCTGATTTAAAATTTTTATCGATATTTGATTTATCTAAACTGTTAAACCCAGACAACAACGCATTATATTCATTCGCAGTGATATTTGCGTTTGAAATTTTGCGCGCTTGCTGAGGCTTTAAATTTTTGGATTTGATATCGGCTGAAAAGCCAATGTTTGTGAATAATAAAATAGTTGCAACTAATATTTTCATTTAATATTCCTCTCTCATAGACTCGGCTTGATCATGACGCCGATCAATCTGTATTTGCTGCCAGTGCGGCCCTCGGTAATGGCTTTGTCGCTTTTGTAGTCGCTGGCATATTTAAAACCATTTGTTTTTGATCCGTCACCTAATTTAATGGCTGTATCGCCGCAGCCTAAGCCCATAATATTTTTCGTGTAAGCATCGCATTTCGATGAACTTTCAAAAACAAGCACTGATCCTACCGGCGCGGTTTCCGGTGTGTAATTTAACGAATAGGGTGCTTTTAACAAATTCACAAACCCAAGTCCTGATAAAGTATTCGCAGCATTTCTGGCGTATTTGTCTGAGGGCTTTGATGCTAATAATCCACCGGCAACTAATGAATTTTTTGTTTCTTTGTAACATTTTCCACCGCCACTTAATCGCTTAATTCTTGCTGCAGCCAATTTAATAGTTTTTGCAACTTGGAGACTGTTTTCGTAATTTTTTATTTGTTCTTGAATTGATGCGGGGGCTTCGCTAGGTGAAGTTTTTGGTGTATTTGCTTTTTCTTCGACGGCTTGAATATAATCTTTTGCGAATGTCACGACCGGTTGTTTTTCCATTTCTCTTTTATTGTCAGATGCGCAAGTAGCACATTCTGTTTTTGAATATGGAACAGAAGCTTCGGTTTCTGTTGAGTTTGAAATTTTTGTGAACTTTGTATTTTTACCTTGGTAAATATAGACTGGCCCAGTTTTGACATAATCATTTGATAAATTACTGCCTTTGCCTTTGTTCAGAATTTTGACTTCTAAAGCTTTGGCGCCAGAGCGTAATGTTTTACTTGAAACAATTTCAAATTCTGTTTTTGCAGAAACGTGTCCGACAACATCGTCTTCGCTGACGAAATCTTTGTCGTCATCACGAACGTTCAGTGCGCTGTCTAAGCGATAAACTTGGGCTTGCAAAAAAGCTGAAAAAAATAAAATAGAAAATAATAAATATTGTTTCACAATTCATTGATCGGTTGTCTTTTTCAGATACATAAATTTTGGCATGTATTTTTATGTATTCTAGACCCAGACCACAGACCAAAGCCTATTTATATTTTTTCACAAAACTGTAACATATTATATGTATCAAATAACAAAACGGGAGTTTTATGAAAAAAAGTATTTTAGTGGTTTTTTTATTACAATTTATTTTCGCATTTTCACATGCCGAAATGACATCTGAAGAAGTGGCGCAACAAAAAAAACAGCAAGAAGCGCAGCAAAAAGCAGATAAGGCCTACGCTGATGCACAGGCGGGAATGTCTGTATTTTCAGATTCTGTTTCAAGTTATGCTGACAGAGCTAAAGCAGCTGTCGGTTCAAGGTGGGCAAGTTTATCGTCGTATGTTCAAAATAAAGCGTCAAAAGCATCTGAAATGTTGGATGATGATGACACTGACAATTCTGCTGCAAAAACAAAACGCGCAGAACGCGTTCAAGCAGCAAATCGTGAAAAATTAAAAGCCAGCGATGCGATGGAGAAAGCTTCAGGCGGAGTAACGAAAGCAACAGACGCAGCAGCAGCTTCATGGGCTTCGGCCAAAGCTGCAGTTTCTGATAAAGCATCTGCGGCCTATGCATCAGCAGCGCTATCAGCAAAAGACACGGCGATGTCTGCGTATATTAAATCAGTGGGTTTAACTGCAAGCTTTGCGTCGTTAAGCAATCGTTACGGTTCTGTAAATGATGCAATGGCTGTTCTTGAGCGAAATTTAGATCGTTCGATTATGGCGGCGTATATGCAAGAAAAAATGCGAAAAATGCTTTCATCTGATGTGATGTGCAAAGCTGCGCAATCTTGTCAGAAAAATGGAAAAAGCACAGCATTGATTTCAACTTCAGATATGAAATCAATTTTCCCAGTTACAAGTGAAGCTTCAGTATCAAATTCTGCAGCGGATTCAGCATCTGGATCAGCAGCAAAGCCCGCAGCCGTCGGTACAGGAAAATAAACAGTTAACAAATAATATGAGTAATTAAATACAAAAAGGGCTGTGGAGTCTAACCCACAGCCCTTTTTCTTTTCAGTCGCTGTATCTTCCAATAATGTTTAGCCCCTGAATTACTGTTAATATTAAATATCTAATCCTAAAAATATTTTTAAGTAGTTTCCGCTTAAATCAATATCTTTAGTTGCACTGCCTAATGAATCTTTTGCGTTTGTATATTTAAATTGATTGATTCCGCCTTCGATACCGATTGTTAATGGTACAACAATTAATGGTTTCACGCCGACTTCAACACCCAAAGAATACGAAGTTCCTGTGCTGGCTGAATAATCTAAAATTTTAGTTCCTGATTGATTCACGCTAATGCTGCCGCTATGTGAAATTCCATATGAAGCAATTGGGCCCACATGTAAAATCGTATCGATCAGGCGGTAATTTAATAAAATCGCAGTCCGTGTAAAATTCGCAGTCGCATCCATATTTGAACTTGATCCTGACGCACTTAATTTTTCATAACGAAGACCAAAACCAAACGGAATCAATGGCAATTTCACCATCACATCAGCACCTGTAAATGGCAGTGCTAATTTACCGGGAAGTGTTCCTGTGCAAGCAGCATTGCCGCTGCAAAGATTACTGACGGGGTCACCTGAGGGAACATACGGACCAAATGTGGCACGGGCTTCGAATAAGGCCATCGAAGTTAGGGGCGTAAACATAAGAACTATTAATAATTTTTTCATCAGATCCTCCATGGAAATATTTGTTTGCGATATACTGTATAGATCTATTTGATCCGAAACAGATGATGTTCGCAATTCATAACACTTCGAGTACAGAAATCAGACAAAAGTCGTGACCTGAAAGATACTGTTATGAAACAATTTAAGACAGCTGATAAATCAAATCTATTAGAGCCTACTTAAGGAAAGTCATGAATCATTTCGAGACATCTGATCAATATTTTAAATTGAACCAAGCTCATTCAACAGATGTGATTAAAACTCGCTTCTATCAGACAGCGCAATTGGCAACGTATGATGTGTGTTTTTCGCTATTACAATTTTTATCACATCGGCCAAAAATTTCGATCATCAGGCAGGGGACCTCAATTTTTGAATCGCTGATTCCCATTTTTTTACGACAACAAAATCCGATTCAGTTTAAATCTGAAAATCAAAATGCGATCCAATTTTTATCTGAAATTGACAAAGAAACAAATTTTGTTCTGTGGTCAGCAGAAAATGAAATCACCGGAGAAATTATTTATTCAGATCAGCAAATTGAAGAAATTCATAAAACATTATCTGACAAACGAATTTTTTCGATTCAGATCACACAATCATCTCGGTTTTTAAACAAACCAGTAATTTTAAAAAAAAATTACGCTATTGTGGTCGAATGTGGCGGTTTGTTTGAATCGAATCAAGCGCAAATATTTTTCACTGAAAAACTAAAAGCACCCACACTGATCGGTGGATTTCAAGAAAATAAATTTTATTTAACAGAGAATAAATCACTGACGAGCAGTTTGCAAAAGCTGCCAGAGCATCAATATTCAAATTTATTTCAGCCCTCAATTGAATATTTATCTGACCGCCAAGTTTTGGTTTTTAAAAAATGCAGTGGTCAAATGTTAATGCAAAAATTAATCGAAAATAAATCAATCAACCCAAATTTAATTTTCGCACCCAGCAGTCTGCCAACATGGGTGCTGGATGGTTTTAGAAACTGGTGGCCCGAATCTGCCAACAGTGAACTAATTTTAAATATGGTCGTGATTTCAAATCAGGCTTTTATTTTAAATTCAGATCTTGAAGTTGAAATTTTACAAATCTATAAAAATATACAATCACAAACATCATGGGCTGTTGAATAATTTGTCTGAACATCAAGACCGTTTCATTATATTAAAAAAAACCAAATACGCCGAAGCCGATTTAATTATTCACGCACTATCGTCTGCGGGATCTAAAAAATCATTTATTGCACGCTCTGCTCTGAAAAGTAAAAAACGATTCGGCGGCGGCATTTTAGAACCCACACATTTCGTCAATATGACCTATAAGGAATCAAAAACCGAAGGTGGCTTGCATACTTTAAATGAGGCGACCCTGATTGACGATTTTAAATTAATTCGTACAGATTACGACCGACTTGAAATAGCATTATTTTTTTTAAACTGCGCCTATCATGTTTCATTGGAAGGCGATGACAATTCACATTTTTTATTTAATCTGCTGGGTCACGCTTTGCGTGGTCTGGGTGCGACCAAAAATATTCTTCGATTCAAAATGCATTTTTGTCTGAAATTTATGTATCAACAGGGTGTAATTTCGATGGATGATTGGATGGCGCCATTTTTAAAAATTAATATCGCAGATTCAGATCAGATTGACGAAATTTCTGATATGAAAAAAAATGTTTCAGACTATTTGGATTCCATCGAATCACAGGTTTTACAGTATTTAAAAACGGCAGATAACGCTGGAAGCGTTTACTAAAGCAATCGCTGGAAGCGTTTATTAAATCTTCCGTTTCGACAACGGATGAACGGCTTCGACCATTCGCCCAAGGGCATCAATATTTAAATGCGTATATTTTTCAGTTGCAGTCAGTGATTCGTGACCTAACAGTGTTTGCAGCGTTCGAAGGTTCGCACCGCTGGCCAATAGATGTGTCGCAAAACTGTGACGTAATGAATGCGGGTGAATTTTATTCATCAGACCTGCTTTGGCTCCGGCATCGCGAATCATTTGATAGCCTGTGCGTGGATTTAATTTTTTATCTCCGAACAAAAATTCTGTTTTTGTTTTAAAATATTTTTCATTTTCAGTTTTTAAATTCTTCAAATTTTGAATACAAAATTCAGGAACAATCAAAAGTCTTTCTTTACTGCCTTTTCCAAAGATCAAAAGTTTCCGGTATGTGAAATCAATGTCTTTCCATTTTAAACCACAGGCTTCGCTGATGCGCAGGCCGCCGCCGTACAGTAAAACAAATAATGTTATTTCCGTAATTTCTTTGTGCGAAAGTGCACGACCTGAATAGGTTTTAATAACGCTTGTGATTTCGTCGACAGATAAAAAATCAGGAATTTTTTTTGGTACTTTTGGGCAAACTAATTGGTCAGCGAAGTTTTTTTCGGTCAAATTTTCTTGGTACAGCCAATTGAAAAAGCTTTTTAATGTGGCAATTTTTCGATTGCGGCTGGCTAGCGACAGTTTGCCCCATTGGTTTAAGACGGGGCGAGTGATCAGCCAAAGCTCATCAGCTGACATCGAATGTGAATTAAACCTTTTTTTGTTTTTATCGAAATAGGTTTGTGATAAATCCAAGGTATAGGCTTTAATTGTCAATGGTGAACATGACTGAATATTTTCCATATATTTTAGATACTTAGGTATTAATTCAGATAAAATTAGGCCCATATACTATCTATTATATGTCTTTAAATCAATTCAAAGTAGGCCAGAATTTAAAGCAATTTTGAAAAAAAATATAATACCATGCAAATTTTTCTTGCAATTTATACACGACTTAGGTTATGTTGCACCGCATGAGCGCGGTGTATCAAAATGAGACCGCAAAGATTAAGAGCGAATTTTTAAATTAAAATGCCTAAAAACGGGCAATAACTCGAAGGTGGTACGTATGTCAGATTCAAATACAGGTTTTGTTTTACCGAGCTCGCAAACTCAAAGTCCGTGGGCTCAGGCTCCGATTCAAGCTCCGGTGGCAAAGGCCTCTGAAGCAAAAATGATGATTTACAAATCTGATGTGATGACTCAGTTAATGAAAATGGTCGAGCGCGTGGCTCCGTCACAAGCGAACGTTTTAGTTTTGGGTGAATCAGGTACGGGTAAAGAATTAATTGCACATGCAATTCATGATAAATCAAATCGTAAAAATAAACCGTTTGTTGCAATCAACTGCGGTGCTCTTCGTGAAACATTATTAGAATCAGAATTATTCGGTCATGAAAAAGGTTCGTTCACGGGTGCGTACACTAAAAAAATTGGTTTAGCCGAAGCTGCCAACGGTGGAACTTTATTCTTGGATGAAATCGGAGAACTTCCGATGTCGATTCAAGCGAAGCTGTTACGTTTTTTACAAGAGGGCGAAATTTTTCGCGTCGGCGGTAAAGAATCAATCCGTGTTGATATCCGTATCATCTGTGCGACCAATCGTGAATTAGATCAGGAAGTGACTCGTGGAAATTTTCGTGAGGATTTATTTTATAGAATTAACACAATCGTGATCAGTGCTCCGCCTTTACGTCGTCGTAAAGAAGACATTCCTTCGTTGGTTCAGCATTTCTTGACTCAAGGAAATGCATATATGAATCGTGTTAAATCGATTGATGATGAAGCCTTAAAAGTGATGATGGGTTATGATTGGCCAGGAAATATTCGTGAATTACAAAATGCGTGCGAGCGTTTACAAGTTTTATCTGAAGGTCACACGATTATGGTGAACGATTTGCCAGAATCGATTCGTCAACCGCAAAACAAAGACGAATCAACTGCGTTTGATCCCGCTGTTAAATTATATGAACTTGAAAAACGTTATATCATTAAAGCATTAGCGCATTACGGTGGTAACAAAACACAAGCGGCCCAAGGTTTAGGTATTACAATTAAAACTTTATATAACAAATTACACGAATACGGCGAATTCGAAAAATACGCTGTGCACTCGAAACCTGAAGCAAAATAATATGAAAAAATAATATGAAAAAAATAATTTCACTATCAATATTAATCGTTTGTTCTCAGTCAGTCACATTTGCGAAACAAACGGGTTTGATTAGCAAAAAAGATCAAACTCGAATTTGTAAATCACTTTACGCTCAGGCCGAGGAAACATGCACGGAATCTATATGTAAGCAATACATCGCTGATTCAGGAGATACTCAATGTCCAAAGGACGGAGATTTCTTTGAAGGACTTCAGATTTGTGTCGGTGACGATGTTTTTCCGAGTTTAATCTTAGATTTTAATAAGTCTCATTCTGGAAATAGTCTTAATTGTGATGACGTTGATTTATAGCTAACAAAAAGGAATACCAATGAAAAAAATAATTTTTACTGCGGTCATCGTCGCAAGTACATTCAGTTTCGCGGCGGCTTCAAAATATAATGCAGAATTAATTTACAACGCGTTAAAAGTCAAAGAAGTCGTATTAAATCCGGGAGCCGTTGGCGCATCAAGATTACAAAAATCTGTGGGCGGAGCAACGTGTGTCAGATCTTTGATTATTTATCCGGGAGCTAAACCAAGTTACGAATGTTCATTTGATAAAAAAGCACAAAATTTTGCATTAGTGTACCAAGCGTTGAATGTTAAAGAAGTTCAGTTGAATCCGGGAATGGTTGGCTCAAGTCATTTTATTAAAGACGTCGGCGGCTTATCATGCGAAAGATCATCAGCTGTTGTTATGCACCCACTGACGACATATACGTGCAAAGTTTCTAAAAAATAATATTTTAAATAAATCACTGAAAGTTGCACGTCGGTTGAAAAAGTGAATTTACAAAGCCCTTCTGAATGTGGACACGTTGTTGGATCAGAAAGGCTGTTTTTTAAATACCTATTTGAATAGAAGGAAATTTATATGAAGCTTAAAATGATTGGCGTTATTATTTTATTGAGCAGTTTGTCTCAGGCAAAAGTGCTGACATGTATTGAAACCAAAGAATCTTCAAAAAATAATTCTTATGGCCGAATTTTGACGCTTGAAGTTTCTTTAAATAAAAAACAAATTAAGATAAGCGCCGCTGCGACTGCAGACATGAAAGCAGTCGGTGAAATTGTTAAAAGAGACGATACGGATACATCAAAAAATGAAGAAGGCAATTTAGACGAAGATTATAATCGAAAGTCAGAAGCGCGATATACAGGTTCGGATGATTTGTCTTCGACCGATACAGGAACATGTCTTTTCGTAAGTAAAAATATTTTGTCTGGAAAATCAGGACAATTAAGAATTAGCGGCGGCCAAGGTAATGAATCGGATTCTGGGCCAATGATTCTATGGTTTGAGTCTGCTGTTTTAGATTGTAAATAAAATCAATTTCAAAAAAAAGAAGAGGCTTCTAAATTAATATACGATAAAATTTATCGCATATTAATTTAGAAGCCTCTTCTTTTTTAAATTTAAAAATTTGAATTTAAATGGGAAAGAAAATTAAAAATATCCTTCGTCATCGTCTTCTTCAGAATCATCTGTCGTTACGATTTTTGAATCGTCTTCCATGTCTTCTTCCATATCTTCTTCGTCAGTTTCTGCTTCTAATTTTTCAAAGCCATCATCTTCTTCGTCTTCAAGTGGCTCACTATTATTTAAAGCATCTTCACTGTCGATTTCAACAAGGCCATCAGTTTCGTCTTCAAATTCAGATTCTAAATCAGCAAATGTCGATTGTTTTGCGATCATTGCGCCGGCGCCAATAACG
>JAYTMM010000048.1:0-1622 GCA_043728555.1 Pseudobdellovibrionaceae bacterium | reverse complement strand
CTGCTGTATTCGTGGAATCAGTTTCTGGTTGCTACAAATTCTGTGGGCGACATCGTCGGGTGCACGCACCCCGTGTCTTCCAGTTTGTTACAAGATTATTTTCCGCAAAGCTATAATCAACAGGCCCATAATTTTCGACAATTTTTAAAAGTATTTTCACTTTTCGGATTTAGCCGTAAATTAACAAAGCCCTTCTCAAGAACAAATAAAGAACAGACTCTCAATTTTAAAATGCTGCATTTTTTATTCTTTGAACACCCTGATGTTTTAAACAGTCTGATTCAGCAAACATATAAAAGCTCTAAAAATAATGAATTTTTAATTTATGCCTATCAACCCGAAAATTTCGTATACCGCCCGCCCAGAGGCACAATTCATACAGAAATCCCACAAGCCCTTTACGAAATCAAACATCCTGAAAATACTCAGACAAATTTAAAATCAAAAATTCATAAATTTATTTTTTTAGATGGCTTCTGGTTTTAATTCTGCACAGCAACTTAATATTGAGATTTGAAGTAGAACTCTAAAGTTGAGTTTAAAATCCCCAGCGTTTTTCAATAGAGTCGTTTGGATCTGACAAATTTTTATTTGTGTTCCAGTTTTGTATAATATAACCCAATTGAATTTCTTTGAAACCTAAATCAATTTTTACGTTGTCTTGCAATTGTGACCATCGGTTTTGCATTTGACCGGCAACTTGATCATCCACATTTTGCGTATATCGATCTGAATAAATTAATGCAGCAATTCCGATGATTATAAATTGAATAGAACCATCACGCGAATATGTGCTGTAATTATAAAAATTTTCAGAATCCTGAGCACATTTGTTAACTAAACAAAATTTAAAACCCGCTTGAACAACAGGGACTCTGTTTTCAAGTCTCTGTACTAAATGACTAGCTAAACTTTGCAACTTCTGAAGACCGCCTAATGGTTGTCCTAATAATCTTTCAGTCACAAAATCATCAAAATCATAGGTATTTGAAAGCCGCAGACCCAATTGATACTGTTCTAAACTGTAACCTGTCATTGACTCGCTTGATTTTAAACTGACTTGATTATTGCTTTGCACAGCCCAACGAAATTTGGCAAAGCCATTTTTATTTTTTTCGGGCCATTTTGGTTTCATGAATGGGTAAATCAACATTTCACGAACAACTTGCGGCACTGTCGATGAATAAAATAATATTGGATTGCTTCCACCGTCAAAGTTCATCTGCGCAATCCACTGAGCATGACCTGTCGTGATTGTAGAATCCACAAACAGTGTTCCTGATCGTAAATTTTTACTGTTCAGTTCAACCGGATAAACATCATGAAATAAAGTTTTTGTATCTGTTGAATCATTAATTTCACGAAGTGCTGATCTGAATCTGCGATCTGTTTTCCAGTCCGCACTTGTTGGAGAAGAATCCCATTTTGAATTTAAATTTGTGATATATCCCGAAACCGTCATTGAAGCTGCAGGCAAAGAATTAATTCTTGAAAAAATCCAACGCAATGAAATCGCCGCATCGGCACAATCTGTAGAAATATTGTTTTCTTTAAAAAATGTCGGTTTAATTTCTTTGGCGATCCAAACAGAATATTTATCTTCCCAACTTTGATCCCATTGA